>DQVB01000245.1 GCA_015661985.1 Planctomycetota bacterium
ATAATGTGTTGTGAGCGAAGAGCTCTCGCTCTTCTTGCCCTTCGTAGGTCCCTGCCCCGCCTACGAAGGGCCGCTTTTTTTCTTGGCCTCCCCGAGGGCAGACGTTTGGGTGGCTCTGGACGGTGCAAGCTGTCCGCCATCCGTCTTTGTGGGGTTTTTTCTTTCGGCCAGCGGCTTTGACGCGACCCGGCTGCGGCGGTTTTCGCCGTGTGTGAAGGGTTCCGGCCGAGGCTCAACCGTGTTGCGCCACCGATCGGGTCATGTCTTCCGATGCGTCTCGGCTGGCCCATCCCGCCGACGGGTTGACGGGCCCATGGGCCGCTTTTAGAATGCCGCAGATCTTTTTCGGCTATCCGGACAGGCTGGCGGGGCGGTAGGCCGGCCCCGGGGAAACCGCCCCAGCCGGCTGGAGAGGGAAAAGGCGGGGTGAGCGGGTTAGGGGGCGACCGCCTTCTTTTTTGGGTTGAGGCCGATGCAAGTTTCGGTGCTTCCCGTTTTTTTGTTGATGGCGTTCGTGGCCGGGTTGGCGGTGGTGCTGATCCTGGTTGGCTACGTGTTCAACCCGGGGCGGCCAACGCCGGTCAAACGGATGCCGTACGAAAGCGGGATGGATCCCCTGCACGACACGCGCCGCCGGTTCGACGTCCGTTACTACCTGGTGGCCATCGCCTTCCTGGTCTTTGACGTGGAGATCCTTTTTCTCTACCCGTGGGCGGTCGTGTTCCGATCCGGGCCTGCTTGGGTTTTTGGTGGAGGGATGGTCTTTTTGGCCCTCTTGGCCTTGGGTTTCATCTACGACTGGAAGAAGGGGATCTTCCATTGGCGGTAGATCTTCCCGACAACGTGGTGATCACCCGTCTGGACCGACTGGTCAGTTGGTGCCGCAAGAACAGCTTGTGGCCCATGCCGTTTGCCACTGCTTGTTGCGGGATCGAATTGATGGCTACGGGGGCCAGCCGCCACGATCTGGCTCGTTTCGGGGCCGAGGTCTTTCGGTTCAGCCCCCGCCAGTGTGATTTGATGATCGTAGCCGGCCGCGTGGTGATGAAGATGTTGCCCGTATTGCAGCGGATCTGGCAGCAGATGCATGAGCCCAAATGGTGCATTTCCATGGGGGCATGCGCTTCCACGGGCGGGGTGTTCGACACATACAGTGTGGTGCAGGGGATTGACCGGTTTGTTCCGGTGGACATGTACGTGCCCGGCTGTCCACCGCGACCGGAGCAGTTGATCCAGGCCATTGTGGATTTGCAGGAGAAGATCCAGCGGGAGGGGACGGCTCTGGGCCGGGAGTTTGCTGCCCCGGGCCGCCAGCGGCCTCCGCGGGCGTTGGAGGAGCGGTAATGGCCGAGGCGGAGACCATAGAGCGTCTGCAGGCGATGTTCCCGGGGTTGGGGATCAGCCAATTCCGCGACCAGACGCGCGTGCTTGTGCCGGTGGGAGAGCTTTACCACGTGCTACAGACCCTCAAGGAGCTGCTCGGTTTCGATTTCCTGGTAGACATCACCTGCGTGGACTATCTCCAGTATCGCGGCGCCCGGGACCGTTTCGGCATGGTTTATCTTTTGGCCAACGCGGAGACGGCCGAACGGATCACGGTGCGGTGTTTTGTGAACGACCCCGACCCGGTGGTGCCTTCGGTGGTCCCTCTGTGGGAGGGGGCCAATTGGCTGGAGCGCGAGGTCTGGGACCTGTTCGGGATCCGTTTTCGGGGACATCCTGATCTGCGACGGATCGTTTTGCCCGAGGCATTTACGGCCCATCCCTTGCGGAAGGATTATCCACTGCAGGGCCGTGGCGAACGGCACAATTTTCCGGTGATTCGGCGGGGGGAGGCTTGAGATGCCCCTGGTGCGATCCGCGTTTTCCGGCGACCTGGCCCATGACGAGCCGCAGGAATACCTGTGGACGCTGAATTTCGGCCCTCAACATCCGGCCACCCACACCACGCTGCGCCTGGTTTTGAAGCTCGACGGGGAACGCGTCGTCGATGCCATGCCCGACATCGGCTATCTCCACTCGGGGTTCGAGAAGTTGGCCGAGCATCTGAACTACAACCAGTACGTGACGGTGACGGATCGGATGAACTACGTTTCGCCCATGGCCAACAACGTGGCGTGGCATTTGGCTGTGGAGCGGTTGTTGGGGATCGAGGTGCCGCGGCGGTGCCAGTACCTGCGGGTGATCGTGGCCGAGCTGGCCAGGATTTCGGACCATCTGTTGTGCATCGGGGCGATGGGTTTGGACACGGGGGCATTCACCCATTTCCTCTACGCCTTCAACCCGCGCGAACAGATCAACGACATCTTTGAGGCCCTGTGCGGGGCTCGCTTCACGAACAGCTATACCCGCGTCGGCGGCTTGATGCACGATGCCACCGATGAGGCGATCGAGATGATCCGCCGCTTCTGCCGGCGGTTTCCCGAGGCCCTGCGCGATGTGGAACGGATGCTCAACCGGAACCGGATCTTCATGGAACGGACCCAGGGCGTAGGGGTCTTGACGCGCGAGGAGGCGATCAATCGGTGTTGCTCCGGGCCGGTGGCGCGGGCCAGCGGCGTCACACGGGATCTGCGCAAAGACGAACCGTACTTGGCTTACCGGGATTTCGATTTCCACGTCTGCTGCGCCGGCGGCGGCGACTCCTACGCCCGCTACCTGGTCCGCGTGGCGGAGATGTGGGAAAGCCTGCGGATCGTCCAGCAGGCCGTGGAGAACCTGCCGCCGGGGCCGATCAGCGTAGGGCCCGAGTATCGGGTGGCCGTGCCGGAAAAGGACCAGGTGTATACGACGATTGAAGGGTTGATATCCCACTTCGAGCTGGTGATGAGCAATCGGGGCTTCACGGTTCCCAGCGAGGAGTGTTACACGGCCACCGAGGCGCCGAACGGGGAGTTGGGTTTTTACATCGTCGGGGACGGCAGCCCGCGGGCCTATCGGGCCCGTTGCCGGCCGCCGTCGTTCGTCCATTTTGCCCTTTTTCCCCACTTGATTCGCGGACATACGCTCAGCGACGTGGTGGTCGTCCTGGGCAGCTTGAACATCATTGCCGCGGAGTTGGATCGATGAGCACAACCCGGCGCGGGCTGAGCGAGCGGCTGGTGGAAGAGATCGAGGGGTTGTTGCCCCGCTATCCGACGCGCCGGGCGGCGCTGTTGCCCGCGTTGCACTTGGTGCAAGAGGAGTTGGGCCGGGTGCCGCACGAGGCGGTGGTGGGGTTGGCCGAGCTCTTAGGGCTGAAGCCGGCCGAAGTGGAGGACACGTTGACGTTTTATGGGTTCTTCCGCCAGGACGAGCCCCTGGGCCGCGTGCGCGTCTGGGTGTGCCGGTCGCTCAGTTGTTCGTGCCGCGGGGGTGAGGAGCTGCTGGAATACCTGGGCCAGAAGTTGGGGATCAGGCCGGGCCAGACGACGCCGGACGGGCGGGTGACGCTGGAGGTGGCCGAGTGTCTGGGGGCGTGTGACTATGCCCCGGCCATGCTGGCCGATGGCACCTTGCACAAGAACCTGACGAAGGGGAAAATCGACGCCTTCGTAGAATCGATCCGTCAGGACGCCAGTTCCGGCGGGCTGCCTGGAGCGTGATGGATTGCCGTGAGTGATTACCAGCCTGTTCTGTTGGCCAACATCCACAGAGAGGACAGCCACAAGCTGGCCGTCTACGAGGCGGCGGGCGGGTACCGCGCGCTGCGAAAGACGCTCAGAGAGAAATCGCCCCAAGAGGTGGTGGGGATCGTGCGGGCCAGCGGGCTGCGCGGCCGCGGCGGGGCTGCCTTTCCCACGGGGCTGAAGTGGTCTTTCCTGCCGGAGGGCCACCCGGGTCCGATCTACTTTTGCGTCAACGCCGACGAGAGCGAGCCGGGGACGTTCTGCAACCGCGTGCAGATGGAGCACGACCCGCACCAGGTGCTGGAAGGGACCATCCTCAGCTGTTACGCCACGCGGGCCTCCACGGCCTACATCTACCTGCGCTACGAATACCCGCTGGCCTACCGCCGTCTGCAGGACGCCATCGCCGAGTGCTACGAGGCGGGCTATTTGGGCAAGAACATCCTGGGAAGCGATTTTTCCCTGGACATTCATATCCACCGCGGCGCTGGGGCCTACATCTGCGGTGAAGAGACAGGGCTGATCGAGAGCATCGAAGGCAAGCGAGCGTGGCCTCGCATCAAGCCGCCCTTCCCGGCCGTGGAGGGGCTGTTCCGCAAGCCGACGGTGGTCAACAACGTGGAAACGCTGACCTGCGTGGTCCACATCCTGGATCGGGGGGTGGAGTGGTTCCAGTCCCTCGGCGTGCCGCCGGATCCGGACAACCCGCGCGACGCGGGCAGCTACGGTCCCAAGCTGTACGGGTTGAGCGGGCATGTGAATCGGCCGGGGGTGTACGAATTGCCGCTGGGGGTGCGCTGCGGCGAGCTCATCGAAGAGTACGGCGGTGGCGTGTGGAAGGGGCGTCGGGCCAAGGCGGTGGTGCCCGGCGGGGTGAGCACCGGGCTGATGAGCCAGTCCGAGCTGGATACGCCACTCGATTTTGCCGGCCCCGTGTCCGTCGGTTGTCTGGGTCTGGGCACCGCGGGCGTCGTGGTGCTGGACGAAACCTATCCGATCATCGACTTTCTCTACAACAGCTGCCGGTTCTTCGCCCACGAAAGTTGCGGCCAATGTACTCCCTGCCGCGAGGGTACCCGCTGGGCTCTGCGCATCCTGGAGCGGATCAAAGGGGGGCGCGGCCGGCTCGGCGACCTGGATCTGTTGGCGGAGATCGGCGAGGGGATCGGCATCATCCCCGGGACCACCATCTGCGGACTGGCCGACGGAGCCGCCTGGCCCATCAAGACGGCCCTCCGCAAGTTCCGTGATGAATTGGAAGATTACATTCGCAGGACGAACCCTACCGGCTACATGGCGACCGGGCCGGCCGAGGCGGTGGATGTGGCCGAGGTGGCTTGACAGCCCTGTGGCATCACGCCACGGCGGCAAGGGAAAACCGGATACGACATGGCGACGATCATCATCGACGGGCGAGAAATCGAGGTGCCGGACCACGAGCGGCTGAATCTGATCGAGGCCGCGCGGCGGGTCGGTGTGGAGATTCCCCACTACTGCTGGCATCCCGGCCTCTCCGTGGTCGGCAGCTGTCGCATGTGTCTGGTGGAGATCGGCCGGCGCGACCCGGCCACCGGACAGGTCCAGATGATGCCCAAGCTGATGCCGGCCTGCAACACGCCCATCCAGGACGGGATGGTGGTGGTCACCGACAGCCCGAAGGTGCGACGGGCGCGGGCCATGGTCGAGGAGGATCTGCTGCTGCGCCACCCGGTTGATTGTCCCATCTGTGACAAGGCGGGCGAATGCCGGCTGCAGGATTACCATTTCCGTTACGGCCAGCCGGAGCGGCGTGGCGATGTGCGGCCCTTCAGCAGCCGCCGCCAAGAACTGGGCCCGCGTATCACGCTCTTCGTGGATCGCTGCATCCTGTGTACCCGCTGCGTGCGGTTCACCCGTGAGGTGTCCGGTACGGCCGAATTGATGGTCCGCGCCCGCGGCACCCACGAACAGATCGATGTGGTTGACGGATTCCCACTGGATAACAAGTTGGCCGGCAACGTCGTCGACCTGTGTCCGGTGGGGGCGCTGGGGGACAAGGATTTCTTGTACCGCCAGCGGGTGTGGTTCATGCGCAGCCACGCGAGCGTGTGCACGCGGTGCGCCGCAGGCTGTTCGATCTGGGTGGACGAGAACCAGGACCGGATCTACCGGGTGCGGCCGCGCGAGAACCCGCAGGTGAACCGATGGTGGATCTGCGACGACGGCCGGTATGACTACCACCACGTGCACGATCCGCGGCGGCTGGTGGCCCCTGTTTGCCGGGAGGGCAGCGGGCTGGTGCCGATCGATTGGCCGGAACTCCTGGGGCGGCTCAGCGACCAGCTGGCCCGAGCCCGCCCGCTGGCGGCTGTGTTCTCGCCGTTTCTGACGGTCGAAGAGGCGTACTTGTTGGCCCGTTACATCCGCGGGTTGGACCCCGAAGCGCTGCTGGTTCTGGGCCCCATCCCTCGAGAGGGCGAGGACGAACGGTTTCCCGGTGGCTTTACGATCGCTGCGGAGAAATGCCCCAACCGTCGCGGCGTGGAGAAGGTGGTGGCTCACATGGCCGGGGAGGTGGCGGTCTTCGAGCGGCTGCTGAGCGAGCTCGATGGCGGCACGATTCGAGGGGTGTGGGTTTCTGGCGGCTATCGCCAGGAGTGGATTGACGCGACCACCGCGGCGCGGTTCGACGGGCTCCAGCAGCTGGTCGTCCAAGACTTGTTCCCTTCGCCTTTGACCGAACGGGCTACGTATGCGCTGCCCGGGGCGGCGGCAGCCGAACGGGATGGTTCGTACGTAAATCGAACGGACCAACTTCAATCCGTGTCGTGGGCCGTACGACCGCCCAGTGGGGTGAGGCCCGAAGGGAGTTTGCTGTGGGCCCTGTTGGGCCGCCAGCGGTTGTACGACGCCCGCGCGGTGCTCCGGGAAGTTGCCGCCGAAATTGGCCACTTCCACGTGGCCGCCGAGCCGATTCCCGAGGTGGGCGTGAACCTGAAGGTGAACCTGCTGGCCCGGAGCGAGGGGCCGGCCGGTGAAGCAGAGGGCGTGAGGCAGACCAGACCGAGTTGATCAACCCCGGAGCGTGACGGTCGATCCCATGTGGACGGTGATCCTGGAAGCGGCGGTCAAGGTTGTGCTGGTGGCGTTCGGCCTCCTGGGCGCCGCCGCCTACCTGGTGTTGGTGGAGCGGCGCTTCGCCGCTTGGGTCCAGGACCGGTTGGGGCCGAACCGGGTGGGGATTCCTTTGACACGGATCCGGCTGTTCGGTTTGGGCCAGCCGATTGCGGACGGGATGAAATTCATTTTCAAGGAAGAGTTCACGCCGGGACACGTGAACAGAGTGCTCTACTTCGTGGCTCCCATGGTGATGCTCATCGCCGCTCTGGGTGTGTTTGCGGTGATTCCATTCGGCAGTGTGTTGCCGGTAGAGTTGGGTGGCGAAGGCGGGGGGCCGATCCAGTTGGTTGTGGCCCCGGGTATGGATGTGGGGTTGGTTTTCATCTTCGCCATCAGCGCCATCGGGGTGTACGGGGTGCTGTTGGGCAGTTGGGCGAGCAACAACAAGTACAGTCTGCTGGGCGGCCTGCGCAGCGCGGCCCAGTTGATTTCCTACGAAATCCCCTTGGGGGTGGCGGTGTTGGGCGTGGTGCTTTCGTCCGGCTCATTGCGGCTGGAGCGGATCATCGGCATGCAGGCCGAAACGGGGGTGTGGAAC
>DQVB01000618.1 GCA_015661985.1 Planctomycetota bacterium
CTCGACTTCCCATTCCAGGGCTACTTGCAGCATCCTCTGGGCTCCTTCACGGACCAGTTCGTCGAGCGGACTGGCCGCATCGAACTCGTTGCCAAAGGCCGGCACCTCGGGACCGGGTTCGGCCTCTGGACGTGGGGGTTGTCCTGTTGTAACCTTTCTCATGGTGGCGTACTCCCTGGCCCTCGCCGGGCCTGCTCGTTGAAGTGAAACATTCAAACCAAGCAGGATACGCCGCCTTTTCTGAAAATTCCAGAACACAACTTTCGGTTATACCTCGTGCCGGATGCGGAGCGGATCGTCGGGAGGTGTGTCTGATGGCTACTGACAGAAAGAATGAATGGGACGATGACGCGCTGATTCCCAAGCATGGCGGCTACCGGAAGTTGAAGAGTTTTCAGATCGCCCAGCTTGTCTACGATGTGACGGTGCGCTTTTGCGCCCGCTACATCGACCGACGCAGCCGCACGCACGACCAGATGGTGCAGGCGGCCCGCTCAGGCGTCCAGAACATCGCCGAAGGCAGCCAGATGTCCGGCACATCTAAGAAGATGGAACTCAAACTGACCAATGTGGCGCGCGCCAGCCTGGAGGAGCTGCGGCTGGATTATGAGGATTTTTTGCGACAGCGGGGGCTGAAGCTGTGGCCTACGGACGACCCGCGGCGAAAGGCGCTCGTGGCGCGGCGCTGCGTCACGGCAGACGAAGTGGCAGTGTGGGTCAGGGAAATGGCCGAGAAGGATCGACGATATGGACAAGATAGACAGGGCAAGTCGTCCATGAGGTCTATTCAGTCCATTTTTCCCGAAATCGCGGCCAATGCCGCGCTGGTTTTGATCGGGGTGGCCTCGGCGCTTTTGGACCGCCAGTTGGCGGCGCAGTCCGAAGCTTTTGAACAGGAGGGCGGCTTTACGGAACGATTGTACCGACGACGGCAGGCAGCGCGGAGGAGACGATGAACAGTTTTACCGAATCTGCCGTCGAACAAGCCGCCCTCGCCTGGCTGGAGACTCTGGATTACACCATCCTGTGCGGGCCCGAGATCGCTTCGGATCAACCGGGGGCCGAGCGCGAAGACTATGAACAGGTGATTCTGGAATCGCGCCTGCGCCAGGCGCTCCAGCGGCTCAATCCCCAGGTGCCGGCCGGCGCCCTGGAGGAGGCGCTGCGCAAACTGACCCGGCCGGACATGCCAACACTCGTAGCGAACAACCATCTCATCCACAAGTACCTGGTCGACGGCGTGCCCGTCGAGTACCAGCGGACCGACGGCTCCATCGGCGGCGACCTCGTTCGCGTGCTCGACTACGACACGCCGGAGAACAACGAGTTTCTGGCGGTCAATCAGTTTACCGTTGTCGAGGATCGGCACGAATGCCGCCCCGACGTGGTGCTGTTCGTCAACGGCGTTCCACTGGCGGTGATCGAGCTGAAAAACGCGGCCACCGAGAGCGCGACCATCTGGCCGGCGTTCAACCAGCTTCAAACCTACAAAGAGCAGATACCACGGCTCTTCGCGTTCAACGAGGCGCTGGTGATATCCGACGGCGTGCAAGCCCGGATCGGGACGCTGACCTCCGACCGCGAATGGTTCATGCCCTGGCGGACCATCGAGGGCGAGGAGTTGGCGGACGACCAACTGCCGCAGCTTCAGGTGGTGCTGGAGGGTGTGTTTGAGAAGCGGCGGTTCCCGGACCTGAGTCATTATTTCATCGTTTTTGAGGATGTAGGTGGCGGCCTGTTGTCGAAGAAGATGGCCGGGTATCACCAGTATCACGCCGTGAACGTGGCCCTGCAGGAAACGATCCGCGCCTGTGTTCCCCCATCCAAGCCTCTTGCCATCGGGGACGAAAAAGGCACCTACTTTGCCAAAGGACAACGCGACGCGCGGCGCGGCGACCGGGGCGTCGGTGTGGTGTGGCACACCCAGGGCTCGGGGAAAAGTCTGACCATGGCGTTCTATGCCGGACGAGTGGTGCTGCACCCGGCGATGGAGAATCCGACGCTGGTCATCATCACGGACCGCAACGACCTGGACGACCAGTTGTTCGGAACCCTCGCACGCTGTCATGAACTTCTCCGGCAACAACCCGAGCAGGCACAGAGCCGGGCGCATCTGCGGGAATTGCTGCACACGGGATCAGGGGGTGTGGTATTCACAACGGTCCACAAGTTTTTTCGCACCGAGGGAGAAGACCAGCACCCCCTTTTGTCGGATCGGCGCAATATCGTGGTGATCGCCGACGAAGCCCACCGCAGCCAATACGGCTTTATCGACGGCTTCGCGCGGCACATGCGCGAGGCACTGCCGAACGCATCCTTCATCGGGTTCACCGGCACTCCCATCGAGCTGACGGACAAGAACACCCGCGCCGTTTTTGGAGACTACGTCAGCGTTTACGACATCGAGCGGGCGGTGAAGGATGGGGCCACGGTCCCGATCTATTATGAAAGTCGCCTCGCCAGGCTGGAACTCAATGAGGCCGAACGGCCAAAGCTGGACGAGGAGTTCGAAGAAGCCACCGAAGGCGAAGAGGTCGAGCACAAGGATAAGCTCAAAACCAAGTGGGCGCAACTCGAGGCCCTCGTCGGCGCAGAGAAGCGCGTCCGGCTGATCGCGCAGGACATCGTCGATCACTTCGAGCGCCGGCTTGAAGCGATGGACGGTAAGGTCATGGTGGCCTGCATGAGCCGCCGAATCTGTGTTGAGCTCTACGATGCCATCGCCCGGCTCCGGCCGAACTGGCACCACGGCGACGATGACAAAGGAAGCCTGAAAGTCGTGATGACGGGGTCCGCTTCAGACCCTGTGGAGTGGCAACCGCACATCTGCAACAAGGCTGGACGAGAGGAGCTCGCCAAGCGATTCAAGGTCGCTGACGACCCATTCAAGATGGTCATCGTCCGGGACATGTGGCTGACCGGTTTCGATGTTCCCTGCCTGCACACGATGTATATGGACAAGCCCATGCGCGGTCATGGCCTGATGCAGGCCATCGCACGGGTGAATCGTGTCTTCAAGGATAAGCCGGGCGGCCTGGTCGTCGACTATCTGGGCCTTGCTCACGAGTTGAAATCCGCGCTGGCGACCTACACCGAGAGTGGAGGCAAAGGCAGGACCGCCGTCGATCAGGAAGAAGCCGTGGCCGTGATGCTGGAGAAATACGAGGTCTGCTGCGGCATCTTCCACGGTTTCGATTGGTCGGCCTGGATTGATGGAGACCCAAAAGACCGCCTGACGATTCTGCCGGCGGCCCAGGAGCATGTACTCAAACAGGAAGACGGCAAGAATCGACTGGCCAGGGCGGTGTCGGAACTTTCCAAGGCTTTCGCTTTGGCTGTGCCGCATGAGAAAGCCCTGGAGATTCGCGACGACGTGGCCTTTTTCCAGGCCGTGAAGTCGGTGTTGACAAAGAGTGCCGGGCCGGATCGGCGCAGCCCGGAAGAAATCGATCACGCCATCCGTCAGATCGTATCGAAAGCAGTGGCATCGGATGAAGTCATCGACATCTTCGCTGCGGCCGGACTCAAAAAGCCGGATATCTCCATCCTGTCTGATGAATTCCTGGCAGAAATCCGAGGTTTGCCACAGCGGAATCTGGCCGTTGAGATGCTTCGCAAGCTGCTGGAAGGCGAAATCAAGACGCGAGGAAAGAAGAATATCGTTCAGGCGCGGTCCTTCTCCGAGATGCTCGCGAACTCGATTCGGAAATACCAGAATCGGGCCATCGAAACCGCTCAGGTGATCGAAGAGTTGATCGCGCTGGCGAAGGAGCTGCGGGAGGCCGGCGCCCGAGGCGAAAAGCTTGGCCTCACCGAAGGCGCAATCGCCCTTTACGACGCTCTGGGAGTGAACGACAACGCCGTGAAGGTTCTCGGGGACGAAACCGTGCGTATCATCGCACAGGAACTCCTTCGTGCGGTGCGGAATAACGTAACCATCGATTGGGCCGTCGGAGAGAACGTCCGCGCACAGATGCGCGTGATGGTCAAACGGATTCTACGCAGGTATGGCTATCCGCCGGACAAGGAGGCCCGCGCTACGGAGCGTGTTCTGGAACAAGCCGAGGTCCTGTGTGCTGACTGGATTATGGAGAGGTGATCCATGCCAATTGAAGTGGGACTCTGGAAGATGGGCGAGATGCCCCAGCGCGTCGCGTTTTCGGCAATGGAGACCGAGAAGCGTCTGGAGGACGTGCTCGCGAAGGATCTCTCGATTCTCGATCCGGAGTTGCTGTTGATCGGCCGACAAGTGCCAACGGCCTACGGAAAGTTCATCGATCTGTTGGCAATGGACCGCGAGGGCAACTTGAACGTCATCGAACTCAAGCGGAACAAGACACCGCGGGAAGTTGTCGCCCAGGTTCTGGACTATGGATCCTGGGTGCGCAATCTCGAAGACGATGACATCGCCGCGATCTTTGATACGTACAAACGCAAGTACCATCCGGAGGACGGCACAACTTCTCTGGATGAAGCATTTTGCAAATACTTCGGCGTCGAGGAGATGCCGGAGGCGATCAACGAATCCCACGAACTGATTGTCGTTGCAGCGGAACTGGACCACAGCACTGAGCGGATCATCAATTACCTGACTGAGTTCGGCGTTGCGATCAACGCAGTGTTTTTCCGTTTCTTCAAGGACGGTGAGAGCGAGTACCTGAGCCGGGCATGGTTGATCGAACCCGATCGGGTCGAGGAAAATGTTATCGGGAGAAGGGAGAAACGCCCCTGGAACGGCGAGTTCTATGTTTCGTTCGGCAGCAATCCGATTCGAAACTGGGAAGAGGCCAGGAAATATGGCTTTATCTCCGCCGGCGGTGGATCGTGGTACACAAAGACCTTGGGTACGTTGGAGCAAGGGGCACGGATTTGGGTCAATATACCTCGAGAAGGATATGTCGGCGTCGGGCGGGTTGTCGACAAGGTTGTGCCGGTTGAAGAATTTCTGGTCGACGATGGCACCGGGAACCGCGTGCCAATCGTTGACTTGCCACTGGATATCGCGAAAGCGACGAAAGCAAAGGACGACGCGGACAATGCGGAGCATCTCGTTCGCGTCGAGTGGATCAAGACCGTTCCGGTCTCGGAGGCGATCAGCGAGAAAGGTTTCTTTGGAAACCAGAACACGGTTGCCAAGCCCCGCTCCAAGAAATGGCCGCATACTGTCGAGCGGCTCAAAGCCCGGTTTGGCGTGACCGATTGATGCTACAGAATCGACTGGGGAATGAGCAATACCAAGAAGGACAAATCGTTTGGCCAGACGCCGTCCCTTCGGATCACGCGCCTCATGGCTCTGGCGATCCAGTTCGAGTGTCTAGTCCGCCGTGGGGGCCTGCCTGCCGCGCCTGCGGCAGCGGCGCAGGCAAGGGTGCGGGACTACGCGGACCCCGCCCGGCTGGGTTACCTGCCTGCGTCGCAGCCGTGAGAGGCAGGCGTGACCCGGGCCCGCATCACGCAGATCATGAAACTCCTCAACCTGGCGCCCGACATCCAGGAAGAGATCCTGTTCCTCCCCAGGACCGTGAAGGGTCGCGACCCGACCTGCCTGCCGCGTCGCGCAAGCAAAGCCTGAATCGAGAGGGGAACATGGGCGCGGCGCAGGTGGGTCCGCGAGCGGGACGTCCGCCCCATCGCCGCCGTCCCCCATTGGAACCGCCAGCGCAAGATGTGGAAGGCGCTTCCCAAGGAACGGATGCCCAAACTGCCCGACGCACAGGACGCGGCTCGGGCA
>DQVB01000620.1 GCA_015661985.1 Planctomycetota bacterium
GACGGCGGTCAACACGACCACGCCCCACAGCACACGGACCGGGTAGTCGTCCCGGCCTCGGCCGCGGGCCTGGCGCAGCCCTTCCAGCAGCTCCGTGTCAGGGATAGTGGCCAGCAGTTCCTCGATGGTGACCAGGGCGGGGTGGTCTTCCAGTTCGTCCCAGGGGAAGAGGGGTTTTTGGATCGACACACGCATGGGCTGTACCTCCGTGGGATTGGGTGTGGCAGGTTAAGGGGTATGATACGCCGCAACCAACCCCCGCACCCTCCCCTGGTGGTCGAAAAATGCCAAAAACTCGCTTCCCTGGGGCCAAATCACGGGAAAACCCGAGCCCCTGTGGGCAAGGCCCTTTTGGCCCCACCCTGAGCGCCCGCGATGACAAGCACTTACGAACAGCGCATTCGGCTCGTCCAAGCCCGATCACCGCCGAACCCGGTGGCGAACCTCCGCAGCCGTATTCGAGGGATCCACCCCCCTGCGCCCGGCGCGCCCTCAGAGGCGGCGGACTACAGGGAAATTCTGCCGGATCCACCCCCTGCGCCCGGCGCGCTCAGCCACCGAAAAGGCGAACCTGCTTCTGGGCTGACTCCCCTGTGTCGGCCCGGGCCCCAACGCCCAAGACGGACAGCGGCACGTACGCCTGACAGGTGGGCGTGTAGTTGCATTCACACCCGCCTGTGATGTCCGGCACGTTGAGCAGACCGTCGGCCGGAAAGAGGCTGTTGTAGCAGCCGGGCCGGACGTTCCACAACGAAGTGATCGACCGGGACGCCAGGTCGATGTAGGCGCAATTGGCCTTGTAACGGGTGGTAACCAGGTTCTGGCTGGCCCTGATCCCCGTGCACCCGCGGCGTACCCAAGCCAGTGGCGGGGCTGTGCGCGAGCCGGTTTTCAAATCGAAGGGGGTGAACTGTTCCACCGTCCCCCAGAGCAAGTGGTTGCCGACCAGCAGCAGTGGTTCGGGTACGGGCTTGGGCCGGTTCGGGTCCGGGGGCGGCGGTTCGGGCAACCTCCAGGCCAACGTCCCGTCCGCGGCGTGATAGACCGCCGACGCCGTGACCACTACGTCGGCCTCCGGACTATACCGCACCGGCAACCCGCTGGAGATTTCCCACAGCACTTGGCCGGAGCGGATGTCCAACGCCAAGGTCTTCGTGTCTCGGTCTTCCGTTTCGCCGCGCTGGCGGTTGACCAGTTCGGCGCAGAACACCTTGCCGCCGCCTGCGGCCAGAGAGAGCCGGGTCCGGCCCATCCGGTGTTTCCAGAGCAGGCGCCGCTCACGCCGATCGAAGCAGAGGACGCACGGCCCTGCTTGCCCGATCAGATAGTCTTCCCAGACGCGCAGATCCACCCACGAGCCCGGCACGTCGTCAGGCAGCTCAACCTGAGACTGCTGTTTGCCCGTGGCCGGGTCGAGCACCGCACATATACGGCCACCGGTCACGTACAGGGCGTCGACCAGGGCCACCATCTGATCGGTGGGCCGGTGAGGGAAAGGCAACGACCGCTGCCACAAGAGGCGGCCCGTGTAGGCGTCGGTGGCCACGAGTCTTTCGGATTTCACGAACACGCGCCCGCCAGCCACGCGGACCAACAGCGAGCCGGGTTTGCGGTGCCACCGCCGGCTCGCGTCGAACCAGAGCAGGGCCAGCGGGTGTCGCACGGCTCGATCAGAGGAGGCTCCCGTGTTGGCCGCGTCGGCCAGCTCGTGGGACCAATCGGCGGCCCCGCGCGGTGGGCCTTGACGTGCGACGACCAGCCACCGTCCGCGGCGTCCCACCGTCACGCCCGGGACGGCTTCGGTCACTTTCCGGGCCGTTTCGTCCGCGACCTCGTCGGGTACGGCAAAGCAGGCCTTCCCGCCGTAGGGCCGCAGCGCGCGGGCCACGGCCGCAAGCCCAGCGCGGGGATCGTCATCCAGAAGCTCGGCGGGCGCCTCGGACGTAATCAAGTTGGCCAAATACGGCGGCAGCGAGAACTCGCGCGGATGGCCCACGTGAACGCTGGCCCTGATCCCATACACGCCCGCCTCGTCCAACCGGCGGCGAAGCCGCTCGACAAGGTCCGCGTCCTGGTCCACAGCGATTACGTAGAGTTGCGATCCCTTGAGCAGCCCTTCCACCAGCTGGCCCGTTTCCAGCCCGAGCACAACGGCGTACCCCTCGGCGCCGGACAAACGGAGGATCTCTTCGGTCCGCTCGTGTGCCGCGCCCGTCGGGGCCGGCCATGCTGGGTGCGGCCTGTGCACGATCGGCCGCTGGCCGTCGGGTGGGCCGAAGGCGTAAATCTGGCCCTCACGCGTGCTGACAAACAGTTTGCCGTCGGCTGCCACGATCGAATGCGGCGTGCCTTGCAGGCTAGTTTGCCAAACCACCTGGGGCTTCTCGCCTTCGACCGGCAGCCGCACTGCCGCTACGGTCCCGGCCGCGCCCAGGTAGAGATGCGACCCAGCCTTGATGTGCACGCGCAGGGGCGAGTCCAGCCGCCAGAGCTCAGGAAGCTCGCCGCGCCACTTGTCCGGGAAATGATCGTTTTGCCGGTGCGGAGGGGCCTGGTCGGGTCGCCGCGGGACGAGTTTGACACGGGTGAGGTCATAGGCCACGATCCCGCCGTCGTTGTCGTACAGGGCCGCCGGCGTCAGCACGGGCTGGCGGAACGGCCCCACGATCCCCTTCTGGTTGACCGGATCGATCCTCAGTCGCGTAAACCGGCCCGGATACAATAGCGGTTTGAAGTCGTTGGGCAGGCGTGGATCATTGAAGCTTTCATCGTTCGGCCGGCTCATGTCGTACAGGTCGCCGGTATGGCTGAGGAACCGCCCCACACCGGCCACAAACCACGAACCTTTAGGGAGCCCAATACGGCCGCCCCAACCCATCTGGTAATCGGCCAGTTCCCCGGTGCGAAGATCCAGAAACGCCGGCAGCTGGGCGCCACAGGGCACGGCCAACTTGTCCCCCAGTACGGCGAGATACCCCTGCGGCGTCAGCCCGGCATACTGGCCGATCCCGTGGTCCATGTTCGCCTGCGCGATGCGGTTGCTCCGGTCGTTTTTCCAGATGACCTTCCCCGACGCAGGGTCCAGGGCGTAGATGTACACGCCTTCAGACGGCCACAGCCCGACGGCGAAATAGAGGACGCCGTCGGCCAATACCGGCCCGCCGCGCGCCGGCCACAAAGAAATCAACCGTCCGTTGCCCAGCAGCTTGCGATCCTCCCTTTCGGCCGGCAGCCCGCGGAACTTCCACAGGAGCCGTCCATCGGCCGCGGCCAGGCAGTACAGGTAACCGTCATCGGAAACCACGTACACCTTGTCCCGCCAAGCCACCGGGGCAAAACGGATCGGCCCCCCCGCATAAAACCGCCATCGCTCCCGGCCCGTCTCCGTATCCAGAGCGGTCAGGCTGTCGGTGACCATGGAAGGGACGAAGAGCGTCTTGCCCGACACCACCGGTTCGTAGCTGGCATCGAACAACAGCCGCACCTGGATGGGAAAAGCCGGGCGAGGCTGCGGCAGCTGGCGCACCCAACGCAGTCCCAACTCAGCCGGGAGCTGCTCCGGCGAAGCCGCCGTACGTCCCGCGTCGTAACGGAACTGGGGCCAATCGCCCGCCACAACCACACCGGCCAACACCAGCCCCGCGATCACTGCGCCCCACCAACCATGTCGTCGCATCACTGGCCTCCTCGCACCTGGAGATCAAAACCCCTTGCCCTATAAACCAAACAAGCCAAACAAATCCGGGTGCAAGACGTCCGGTCTTCCGAGACACCATTGGGAAAGACCAAGGTGGCCCCGTCCACCTGCGACCCGATGCTGTTTTGGGAGCGTGAACGTCCTGCGCGGACGCAGGGCGATGATAGCAGCTGTGCCGAAAGGATTCCATAGGTTGCCGTGTGCGACGAACGAGAATGCCAGGCGCCTCGGCCGCCCGACCCCGGCAACGGCTGCCTGCGATCGAGAGAATCCCAGGAAAAACGGACTCACCGGCACCTGAGCCCTTTCTCGTCTTTGCCTAGCCTGTTTGGTCGCAGGAAGTTACGTACAGCCCGCCCGGCTGGCATCCGAAGCCGGAACACGGGTTGACTGACATCTGTTTTTGCGGAGAATGCGGCCAGACTTTCATCCGTGTTCTTCGACATCATCGCCCCTGCCTGAGAAGAACCGCCGGGAAGTGGCCATCCCGGACGAACGGCTCTCCAAACCGTCACTTCGGCGTGCGGCTGGTTGTGCTGCCATCATGCCGGTTTTGTATTTTGCCCAGTCTGGCTCGTCTTCCTTTCCTGTTTGCGTCTGGGGTTCCCAGCCATGGTGTCTGTTTTGTTGTTTGAGGACGAAACCGTGGGTCGGTTGAACCCGGTGACTTTGGCCAAACCGGCGTTTGCCGTCACCTGCGGCGGGTACCGGCTGATCGACCTGGTGGAGCGTCTGGACCCGTCGTGGCGAGCGATCGTGCGGCCTCACCTGCGCGGCGTGGTGGCCGAGGATTTTCCACACGCCACCGGCGCCGGGGCCGAGGCGAACGGGCCGGTGCTGGCGGTCAATGCCAGGCTGTTGCCGCGCGCTGGAATTCTGGCTTGGCTGCGGCACGTGGCCGATCGAGGCCGGCCGGTAGTGGTGGTGAGTTCCGGTGGCGACGTGGTCTGTGCGCTGCTGCCGGCCGGGCGGTCGCCGTCTTGGGATTCTGACCCGGCCCGGCTCAGCAGATCGCTGGATGACCTGCCCCGGGAGGAGGCCGGCAGCGAGGCGATACTGCTCAAATATCCCCACGACCTGTTGGCGCACCATCGGGACTCCTTCCGAGAGAATCTGGACGATCGCCTGGCCAGTGGTCGGTATCGGGAAATCGCCGATGGCCTCTTCGCTGCCCCCGGGGCGGTGCTGGGTCAGCACGTGGTTACCGACACGCGGGAGGGCCCCGTGGTGTTGGACCACGGCGCCCAGATCGGGCCCTATACGCTTCTGGAGGGCCCGGTCTACGTGGGGCCCCATTCGCGGGTGATCGAGCATTCAGCCCTCAAGGACGGTGTGGCTGTGGGGCACACGTGCAAGATCGGCGGGGAGGTGGAAGCCTCGATCATCGAGCCCTACACGAACAAACAGCACCACGGGTTCCTGGGGCACAGCTACTTGGGCAGTTGGATCAACCTCGGCGCCGGCACGTCCAACAGCGACCTGAAGAACACGTACGGCAACGTGACCATGGAGTACGACGGGCGGCGCGTGCCCACTGGGATGCAGTTCGTCGGCTGCATCATGGGCGACTACGCCAAGACGGCCGTGAATACGAGCATCTTTACGGGCAAAACGATCGGCGTCTGCACCATGGTATACGGGTTCGTCACGACAAACGTACCCAGCTTTGTCAACTATGCCCGCTCCTTCGGCCAAGTAACCGAGGTGCCCGACGAAGTGATGATTGCCAGCCAAGCGAGGATGTTCAAACGCCGGAACGTCGTCCAACGGGCTTGCGACATCCAACTGCTGCGCGATATCCACGTGCTCACCCGGCACGAACGCCGGCTGGCCAACGAGCCCCTCTCGTTCTGACGCCGCAAACGCCCCGGCGCGGCCGCACAACCGCTGCCGTGGTGACGCTCATCCTGACCCGCCCCGGGTAATGCGCCGGACACAACCTTCCCTGCGCCCGATCCCCTCACGCCTTTTTCTTCCGCTCGGATTTGAGGGCCCACCGCCAAGGGGTCAAGGCGCCTGTGCCCACGCCGACCAGAAACGTTACTAGCAGCAACAGCGCTTTGGGCATGGGGACGCGGGCCACCAGCAGATTCACTTCCACGTTCTCCCAGTTGGCCATCACGGCGACGAGAATAAGAATCAGCAAAACGCCCACAAGGACGAGTTTGATCTTGCTCATGGTCAGGCTCCCTTGTTCGAACCGAGCGGGCCTTGTGAACGTGGCCAGTCTACCGCCGCCGGCCCCGGTACACAAGCCGCACGACGCCGGCCATCGCCCTCGTCCCGTTCGGGGCATAAGGACACCTGTGCAGCCTGGACCGTTGCCGCCGTTGGGCTCGCCAGCTTATGATTGCTGCTGGATTTGGTCGAACGGCGCCGCGACCCGGCCGCGGGCGTCGGCGGAGCCGGTGGTGGCCTGAGTGTGCCAGTAGTCCCTTTGGAAAGATGGGAGTTGAAACGATGAAGCTACGATGGGTGATGGCGTCCTGGGTGGTCGGCTTGTGGGCACTTTGCACGGTGTGGCTTCGGGCGGGCGAGCCGCCAGAGCAATCGCGCTGGCTGATCCTCCACGCCGATGACGCAGGCATGTGCCATTCGGCAAACATGGGAACGATCAAGGCCATGGAGGATGGGATTGTCTCCTCGGCCAGTATCATGGTGCCTTGCCCTTGGTTTGTCGAATTCGCCGAGTACGCCCGGGCCCACCCGGAAGGGGATTACGGCATCCATCTGACGCTCAACTGTGAGTGGAAACGCTATCGGTGGGGCCCCGTCGCGCCGCAAGACAAGGTCCCCAGTTTGGTGGACGAGCAAGGTTACCTGTGGAAGAGCGTTCGTCAGGTGGCTAAGCATGCTCGGGTTGAAGAGGTGGGCATTGAGCTGCGGGCTCAGATCGATCGGGCACGGCAATTCGGTATTCCCCTGAGCCATCTGGACACCCACATGGGCGCCCTGGTGAGCAGGCCCGACCTACTGGAGCTCTACGTGCGCCTGGGAATCCAGTACGACCTGCCCGTATTGATCATCCGTCGCGCGACCGGACCAGCGGCCCGGGAATATCCTGTGTTGGCCGAGCGGGGCGCGGCGCTGGTCAAGTTGCTGGAACAGCACGGGCTCCCGGTGCTGGACAACCTGGTCCAGTTCTACGGGGGCGAAGGCTACGTCGAGCGACGGAAAACGTACCTCCAGGCCCTGGCCGGCCTGCCCCCGGGTGTCAGCCAGCTGATCGTGCACTGTGACTACGACAACCAAGAACTGCGGGCCATCACCGAAAGCGCCGCCCGGCGTGACGCCGATCGGAGGATCTTCACCGACCCCAAGGTGGCTGCGGAAATAGAACGGATGGGCATCACCATCATCAATTGGAAGAAGTTCCGTCAACTGGCCGCCCTGCGTGCAGCCCAGCGCCGGGCCGCTGGGCCGCGGCCCCTGCGCGATGAGTGGGTGGCTGCAGGCAGTCTGGGAAGTGCAAACCAAGGCACTCAGCGGACGCCAGGCTCGCGGCCTTCTGCGCGCATACCGGTCGCCTGGTGAGAGGCCAGGTGCCGTGAACCCCACCCCCGTTCTGAAGAGCCACACCTCGGGGCTCGGCTGGGGTGTGCCAGCCTGGTCACAGAGTGGCGGCCGACGGTGGTTCAATCGTGCGATCCGATATCCCGGATGTATGCCTCCTGCAGCAGCCGGTCCTCCCGCACCTCGTGTTCCAGCAAAGCCTCGCAGAACTCTGCGAACCGCCGCTGGGTCTCGTGCCACCAGAGTTCCAATTCACCGTTGGACGGCGGCCCTTCACAAACCCGGCTGGCTTGGTCGCAAAGCCTGGGGTGCTGGGCCATCAGCGCATTGGCCCGGTTGACCAAATGCGGCGAATGTAGCATCGCTTCCGTGAAATACCCGCCCTGTTCCTCCATAGTAAAGTGCGCCACGATCCGGTCCGCCAAATTCGCGATCAGGCCAGACACATGCAGGACGTCGGCCCGCTCGGTCAGGGCCGCCTCGATGTCAGCCAGCATGTTCCGCAGTTCCAGATGCTGTGCCAGCACCCGCTCGTGCGCTTTCAGGTCCGCCATGGGGTGTCCCTCGCCATCGAGTCTTTCACTTGGCTCCCCCGCTTGGCAAGCCGAGTCGCCAGGCCAACGCCACCCGGCCCAGGCCCTGCGGTGAACTCCGCGCCGCCCGGTTGGGCGCATTTCATCGTCGCCGACGCAGTGCCTCCCTCTGGCGGCCCAAGCGACCAAGGCTGCCCCAGAGGCGCCGGCGGCGGGCCTCAGGACTATCAATCAATATCAATATAGCTGACCGCGGCCGATCAGTCACCATCAGGCCCGAGGGGGAGGCAGCCGAGTACCACTATTGTGTACACATAAATACGCTACAGGTACTATCAGGAGCTGGTCCGATGGCTATTTGGTTACATACATTGCATCTGCACTGGTGGCATCCAACCGGGCCAACCGTCGCGTTTTGGTCCTGGAATCGCCTGCGCAGCTCGCCATTGGCCCACGCTGCCGGGCAGGTTCCCCTGGGTAGCGATGCCCGTCGTTGGCTCATAGTCGCGAAGGCGGCCAAGGGCCGCCGGTTGCGGTGACGGGCGTAGCGGGTATCATCGTGTGTGCCGGGCCTCCGGGGGAGGTCGTGGGAGGGGGCGAGTGAAGCCGACGAGCGGACAGCGATGAGCACATCCCCGTCTTACCCAGAGCCAGCGTGGCCGACCCAAGTCGGGCAACCCCCGAAAAAAACGGGCGGCGGATGCAGGGTGGTGTTCGTCTTGGGGCTTTTGTTCGCCGGCGCCTGCGTGGTCTGCTGTGGCGGGCTGGTGGGCCTGGGTTGGTACTTCATGCGCGGGATGACCGACGATCCCGCCGAGGTGCGCCGGGTCACGCAGCAGATGCTCCAAATCGAGTTGCCCGAAAAGCTTCAGCCGGCCATGGCCATGGAGGTACGTGTGCCGTGGGGCGGGCAACCTGTATTCACCATGGCATTCTATGTGGACCCGGCCACCCAGAGTGCCTTGGGGCTGGTTTCGTCCCCCCACATGTCTGCCGAGCAGAAGCGTCCGGAGATGGAACGACGGTTGAAGGAGTCCTTTCGCCAGCAAGGTTTCGACATCGACGCCGATTGGGAGGAGATCAAACAGTGGGAGCGGGAGATCGAAGTGCGAGGTGAAAAGGTGCGCTTTACGTTCACCTCGGGGACGGACCGCGAGTCGGGCACCCGGTTTCTCGCACTGACCGGCCTCGTCCAGGGGGATCGAGGCCCGGTGATGCTGACGTTCGTCGCCCCGGCTGACCAATATGGCGAAGAGGGGATGGTCAAGGTGATCGAGTCGATCCGCTGAGGACCTGGGAGATTCGCTCTTTGAGCCGTCCGCTCTCCAGATCAGCGGCAAAGTGGTCGATGTCGGGATAGACGGCGTGGCTGAGGAACTTGACGGTCCAGTTGTGGGCCAAGGGGCTGATGGTGATCACCGCAGCTCCGTGCCGGTAGGCTTCCCACATTTCGATGGCCGTACCCATGGAAGCTTCCGGGAGGAAGGCCAGCAGCACGTCCACGTCACGGCACATGGCATTGTGCCGGAAGAACACCTGGCGGCCCAGCTGGTCATCGTAACGGATGGATTGGGCGTGGTTGGCCAGCGGATCGTAGATCTGGGCATCGGGAAAGTGGCCGGCCAGCAGTTGTTTTATTCGCCGCCGGTAATCCTGGTCATGGATTCGCGGCTCCGCCAATGAGCCTTGCATGATGCCGGCCAGGAAGAATCGCATGGTGCTCGTTTTCCCTTCTCTCCGCAGACCGTAAGCTGTCTGGCTCGCCTTGCCTTGTCAGCGCCCGCGCCAGGCCGTTTGGACGCCGGAGCGGGCCAGCTCATAGAAGACCTCGGTGGCCTGGCGCAGTTGCTCCAGCGAAATCCATTCGTCGGCGGTGTGTGCCTCGGCGAGCGACCCGGGTCCGAAGACGACAGTGGGGATGCCGGCCGCAGCCAAGAAGGCGGCGTCGGTGGCAAAGGGGACGCCAATCACGCGGCAGTGTCCCGTCAGGCGGCGGACCAGTTCGGCGATCTGTTCGGCCAAAATCCGGTTGGCCCCGTCGCAAAGCGCCAAGCCTTCCATGAAGGGCCTGTCATGCTCGAGCGGGAAGTCCAGATCGGGCTGATCAGCCAGGTATTGGATACAGTCCCGGTACGCCTGCTCGGGCGTCTCGTCCGGCGAGAGTCGACGGTCGATTTCGATGGCGCAGTGGTCGGGTACTACGTTGACCCCCACCCCTCCATGGATGGTCCCCACGTTCACCGTCGGGCGCCCGCACAGCGGGTGTGGGGGCTGGCTGGCCAGGACGGCCTGGTATTGTTCGATGCGTCGGACCGCCCGAGCCATGCGATAGATGGCATTCTGGCCCGCTTCGGGACATGCGCTGTGGACGGCCAGCCCGCGGGTGTGGCATCGCCAGCGGACGACACCTTTGTGGGCCACGACCACATCAAGCTCAGTGGGCTCGGCTACCACAGCCGCGTCGGGCCGGCGGGGGACGAACCCTGAGCAGCCCCCGGAGAGGCTGGCCGCCAGCGCCCGGGCGCCGGTGAAACCACACTCTTCGTTGGCCGTGCACGCCAGCACCAAAGTGGGCATCCCCGGCGGTCGCTGGGCAGCCAGGCGGAGGAACACGGCCAGTATGGCCGCCAAGCCGCCCTTGACGTCGCACGCCCCGCGCCCGTAGAGCCGCCCATCGCGCACAGCGGGCCGGAACGGCTCAACCGTCATCCCCTCAGCGGGCACAGTGTCCTGATGCGCGCTGAGCATCAGGATCTGGCCGCCCTGCTCCGGTGGTAACTCGCCCTCCACCCTGGCAAGAATGTTCTCGCGGCCCGGCTCCACCTCCTGCCGCAAGAAAGCGACTCCCGCCCGGCGGAAAAGGCTTTCCAAATACTCCGTCAGACGCGCTTCACCATAACCGGGCCCTGGGTCGGGTCGCCCCATCGGGTTCAGGCTGGGGATGGCTACGAGCTGCCGGAGCAACTCAATGGGGTCGGACGACACGATGATGCCTCCAATCGATCGGCGAGCAATACCTGCCGCAACGGGATTGCGGCGTCAAGCGGACGAGGTGTCCCGGGAGGGCTCGTCCAGGCAGCCGTCGCAGCGGTGTCTTGGCGACGTCCCAACCTCGGGGCGTACACCGGCGCCGCCAGCGGTCAGCACAGAAGTGTATCGCACGAGCTCGCTCGCCGAAACAGAGGCGCCCCAGGGAGTCGCCCGCGTTACCTCGCCCGCGCCATGAACGAACACTGATGGCTTGCACCTTGGACCGGTTCGGCAAGCGCAGGGAAACTACCGCGCCTTCCCGTCTCGGAGAGACCGAGCTACGGCCGGTTCGGCAAGCGCAGGGAAACTACCGCGCCTTCCCGTCTC
>DQVB01000297.1 GCA_015661985.1 Planctomycetota bacterium
ATGAACTGCTGCGCCGTGGGACCGGGCTGCCGCCTTGGCCGGCTGGCCGTGGCAGGCGCCCTGGTGGTCACCTTGGCACTGGCCGCGGCGATGGTCCGGACCGGGTATTTGCCAGTGGTCCGCGCCGTGCCATGGATGCGGCGTGCGTACGACCAGCCCGATCGGGCCGAAGAGTACCTCGAACGAGCCGCTGACGCAGACCGGTGGTCGGCTGAACCCTGGAAACTGCTCGCCGAACTGGCCTTTCGTCACTGGCGTCAGGAGCCGTCGCCAGGGGCCTTCGATTGGTTTGAAACCTGTGCCCAGAAGGTCCTCCAGTTGAATCCCAATTCCGAGGCGGTGTGGTTTCGGATCGGCCGGTGGTATTGGGAGGCGTACCTCCGGACCGGTCGCCGCGAGCACTTGGAGCGCGCTGTGGGGCTGTTTGCCGGGGCTGTGAAGCGGTATCCGAATCGCAGCCTCCACCGGGCTTTGCTGGCGATAGCCCTTGCCGAACGGGGCGATCCACACCGCAGCCAGCTGGAGGCCCGCCGCGCACTTCGCCTCGACGAGCTGAATCCCCATGCCGACAAAGACCTTCCAGGCGAACTTCGCAGGCTTCTCCGTCGTATTGCTTCCCAAAAGGAGGTGCCATGAGACTCTGGATCACGTTAGGTATTGCCACTCTCGTCGGGCTCGGTGCCGGGATCGTCACCGCCGTAACCCAGGTCAACCTGTACCCCTGGAAAGGGGCTCTGCACCATATCGGGGAGGATTCTCCAGCGCTTCCGGAGATCCCGGAAGGCCGGTTTTCGCCGCGAGTCGCGGTGGACAAGCAGCTCTACGATTTCGGCGTGATGGATGCCAGCGCCACTGGCTCGCACGACTTCGTCTTCACCAACGTGGGCACCGGTCCACTGAAGTTGAAAGAACTGGACACCAGTTGCAGCTGCACGGTAAGTCAAATCACGGCCGAGACGATCCCGCCCGGACAGTCGGCCACGGTGACCGTGCAATGGACCGGCAAGGGAGTGAACGGTCACTTCCGCCATACGGCCACGATCGGCACCAACGACCCAGACCGCCCGCGCGTGGTGCTGACCGTCCAAGGGCGACTGACCGGGGTCACCAAAATGGACCCCGAGCGGCTGGTTTTCAGTCGCGTGTCTGCGGGGGATGACGCCGTGGGCCGGGTGCGGGTCTACGGGTTCCAGACCACCGAGAAAAGGCTCCAGCTGGTCGGTTACGAATTGGATGACCCCGAGGAGTCCGACCGTTACGAAGTTACCTGGGAAGAGATGCCTTTGGAGGAGGTGAAAAAGGGCGAACCCGACGCCAGCTGCGGCTACCTGGTCACCGTGCGGGTAAAATCCGGCTTGCCTTCCGGGCGGTTTCATCGGACAATCCAGTTGAAGACCAATCTGGAAGAGGCCAAATCGATCGTCATCCCCGTCGAAGGCAAGGTCGATTCCGAGGTGTCGATCGTGGGGCCCGGTTGGTATGACGAAGCTGGTATCCTGACGCTGGGCACGGTCAGGGGTCGCAAGGGGACGAAGCGGACGCTGCTGATCGTGGTGGGCGGCCCGCATCGGCACGATGTGGAGTTTACACTCGTCAAGGTGTTTCCCGATCTACTGAAGGTGGAGCTCGGCCCCACCCGTGAGGCCTCAGACGGCAGCGTCACAATGACCCCTGTGGTGATCTCCGTGCCCCCCGGAACCAAGCCAGCCAACTACCTCGGGCCGTCGGAAGACAAAATGGGCAAGATCCTTATCGAAACCAGCCATCCCAGGGTCTCCCGGGTCAAGATTCTGGTGCGGGTAGCCGTGCGGCGGTGAGTGCACCGGCCCAAGCTGCGTAATCGCTTGGCCGATACGGGGGGGCAGGGAATGGCGCCTCCGTAGGGAACGACTCATGCGAGGACGACTGATCGGCCAGACGGTGGCTGTAATGGCCGTCGGGCTCCTGGCGGCCGCCATCGACGGCTGCTCTCGACGCGTGACGCCCGAGGATTTCGCCGAAGGCGAAGGGGCGACGGCACCGGCTGAGATGAGCCCACAGCAAGAACGCTCCAGCGCCCAGCCCACCGGGGCCCCTGAGAAAGCTGTGACGGCCACCGATCCTGGGGGAAACCGAAACCACCAACCAGGGGACAAAGAACCCCTGGAGGGTGTCACCGAGTCGACGCCATCGGCGATCCAGGGTGGCGATTCATCCCCAGAGCCAACGACAAGAGTCAGCCGAGCCCAGCGCACCGGCGGAGTGGCCGAGAGGCCGCAGGGGCGCCCTGTACAAGGGGAAGAGCAAGCCGGTGCTGTTGCCCCGCAGGTCGACCAGTCGCAGGGGCTTGGGGATCAGGCGGTCGAAGCGACACCGACCGTTGCCCCGGCCGATGCGATTCCCATCGACCAGCCGGAAGAGCGACCACAGTTGGCCGAGGGGGCCGCCGCGGCGGACGGAACCGACGATGGGCGGCCAGCAGGCGCCTCAACGGCTGAGCCGTTCAACCCGCTTCGCGCCGGCCGTGCCGGGATGGGGCCTTTGCGGTCCGAAGGCGCCGGTGGGGAGGGGCATCCAGCTTTCCGGCCGGCCTCCACCGAGGCGAGCCACGAGGGCGGCCGGCAGAGCAAGAAGTATGACCCGATCGCGGAGAACGGCCCGATCTTTGTCGGGTGGCCTAAGCCCCAATTGGCGCTGGTGCTGACCGGGTGCCAGAACGGCTACCTCGAGCCGTGCGGCTGTGCCGGCCTGGACCGCATGAAAGGCGGCCTTGGGCGGAGACATACGTTCATGTCGGAACTCCGCAACAAGCGATCCTGGCCCGTGGTGGCATTGGACGTAGGCGGGTTGATCAAGGGTTTTGGCCGGCAGGCGGAGATGAAGTTCCACACCACCGTCAGCGCCAT
>DQVB01000197.1 GCA_015661985.1 Planctomycetota bacterium
AAATAACTTTGATGTAGAAGTACTTGAAGAAACCCTGCCGGTGCTGGTCGACTTCTGGGCCTCTTGGTGCCCCCCCTGCAAGATGGTGGAGCCGGTGGTGGAGGAGCTGGAGCGGGAGCTCGCCGGGAAGGTGAAGGTGGGCAAGCTTAATGTGGACCAAAATCCAGGGATTGCCGACCGCTATCACATAAAGGGGGTTCCCACCTTCATCCTGTTCGTGAGGGGCAGGGAAGTGGCCCGCCGGGTCGGGGCGCAATCAAAGGACCAGCTCCGCCGTTTTCTGGAAGAGTACCTCGCCTTGTCAACCAAGCCTGGGGAAAGATGAGGGGAGCCCAGCGCCCTAAACTCTCGGCGGTGATCCCAGCCAATAACGAGGCGGGGCGCGTCGGCCGTGTTGTGCAGGAAGCGCTCAATTATGTCGATGAAGTCATCGTAGTGGACGACGGTTCCACGGACCGCACCCGGGAAGAGGCAGCCCAGGCCGGGGCCAGAGTGGTGGCCAATCGGTTCCAAAAAGGATACATCGGCGCCATTAAGACGGGATTCCGTGAGGCGAACGGGGAAATCGTGGTCACCGTTGATGCCGACGGCGAACACGATCCTGCGGATATCCCCGCACTGGTAGCTCCGATAATCACGGGAGAGGCGGACTTGGTATTAGGACGTAGGTCCTCTGTACCTAGAGCTTCTGAACGTTTCCTGTCTTGGCTCACCCGACTTCGGGTGAGGGGAGTTTATGATGTGGGTACAGGATTCAGAGCACTGCGGACCGCCCTCGCCCGCGAATTGGAGATCCGCGGCCGCTGTACTTGTGGGATATTCGTCCTCGAAACCTTCCTACACGGAGCCACGGTACGCGAAGTCCCGGTAAAGATCCGCCCCCCACTGACTTACAAGCGCCGACGCCTCATGTGGGAACACCTTCCCCAGACCTTTTACGTTCTTCGCTTGCTTATTCGTCCTCGTTTCCATAACAAAAAGGACAGAGGCCATGTCCCCAGTTCCGCCGAGCCGTAAATTATTGCCTTATGACAACGAAGTTACTCATAACCGGCGGCTGCGGGTTCATCGGGGCCAACTTGTGCGAGTATCTCTTGAACAAGGGCGGCTACCAATTGAGAGTGTTGGACAACTTATCGGCTGGGAGGCAGGAGTATCTGGAACGCGTGTATAGGCGCACTGGTCACCGCATCGAGTTGATCCATGGAGATATCCGCGACCGGGGGATAGCCGCTGAAGCCGTCAGGGGGATGGACGCCGTGGTGCACCTGGCGGCCAAGACAAGCGTGGTGGATTCGCTTACGGATCCCGAAGAGGTGTTCCAAGTCAACGTCATGGGCACCCTCAACCTGCTCGAGGCTTGCCGAGAACACAGCGTCGGACGTTTCGTGTTTGCCTCTTCCAACGCGGCCGTGGGGGAACAGGAGCCCCCGATCGATGAGAGGAAGGTCCCGGCCCCGATTTCTCCCTATGGTGCCAGTAAGCTCGCCGGGGAGGCCCTTTGTGCGGCCTATTTCGGTTCTTTCGGCATAAAGGCGATCGCCTTGCGCTTCTCCAACGTGTATGGGCCTTTCTCTGAACACAAAGGGAGTGCGGTGGCCGAGTTCATCCGCTGCATCAAGCACGGGAAGCCCTTGGTGATCTACGGCGATGGAAAGCAAACCCGCGATTTCGTGTACGCAGGTGACGTCTGCCGGGCGATCGAGCTTGCCCTGGGTTACGATCCGAAAGACGCCGCTGACCTGGTGTTCCAGATCGGCTCCGGCAAGGAGACCTCGCTCCTCCAGCTAGTGGAAGCCCTTCAAACGGTCGCTCGGGAAAACGGGCTTGAGGTGCCGGCTGTACACCACGAGCCCTCTAGGGCCGGGGAGATCCGGCGGAACTTTTCCAATATCGACCGCGCCAGGGAGCGGCTTGGCTACAGCCCGCAGGTCGGAGTCGAGGAGGGCCTGAGAAAGACCTGGCGTTCGTTTTTTCACCTATGAGCCCTGAAGAGCCCCTAGGCAAGGAGGTCGAACGGCTGACCAAGCGGCTGGCCAAGGGGAGCGGGGTCGTCTTCCTGGGGCAGGTGGCGGGCCGCTTCCTCGGCTTTGGGCTCCAAGTCCTGTTGGGCCGGTTCCTGGGGGCGTCCGGCTACGGGCTCTACGCCCTCTCCATCAGCACCCTGGAGTTCGGCGCGCGACTGAGCCAGTTAGGGCTGGCCAACGGCCTGGTGCGCTACGTGGCCGTCCATCGGACCGAAGGAAACCTGCCGCGGCTCAAGGGGACCCTGATCGCCGGCTTCTCTTTAGGGAGCGTTGCCGCCGCGTTGGGGGCTCTAGGGTTGTTCCTCGCTGCCCCCTGGATCGCTGAGGGCTTCTTCCGCCAGCCCGCCTTGGTCTGGCCCCTGCGCCTCGCGGCGCTGGCGCTGCCCTTCCACAACTTGGTGACGCTAGCCCAGAGCGGCCTCAGGGGCCTCCAGCAGATGGAGGCGTTCACCTCGGTGGGGGTCCTTCGCGGGGCCTTGGCCTTGCTCTTCTCCGGGGCGCTGGTGCTGTTGGGGTTTGGGGTCCCCGGCGCGGTGGGAGGGTTCTGGGCCGCGGCCCTCGTCGCCCTGCTTCTGGCCCTGTGGCTCCTGGCGCAGCGCCTGCCGGCCGGGACCCTGGCGGCGGCATCTGAGCCGCGGGCGAAGGAATTGTTGAGATTTTCGCTTCCTGTTTACCTCGCCGGATTCTCCTACCTCATCATGACCCGGACCGACATCATCATGCTGGGCTACTTCGCCCAACCCGAGCAGGTCGGCGCCTACCGCGCCGCCGTGGCCTTGGCCCGATTAGTGACATTCGGCCTCTCGGCGATCAACATGGCCTTTGCCCCCATGATCGCCGGGCTCTACCAGCGCAAAGCCCTTGGGGAACTCGGGGATATGTATCGGATCGGGACGAGATGGGGGGCACTGCTGAGTCTGCTGGTGGCGCTGCCCTTCCTCCTTTACCCTAAGGAGGTCCTGGGGATCTATGGGGCTGGGTTCGTCATTGCCGCCTGGCCCCTGGTGGCGTTGGTGGGACTACAACTGGTCAACGCCGGGGTGGGTTCGGTGGGGTTCATGCTTCAGATGAGCGGCCGTCAGGACTGGGTTATGGTGAATAACCTGTTCACGGCGGCGCTCAACGTGGGGTTCAACCTGTGGTGGATCCCCCGGTGGGGGATCCTGGGCGCGGCCCTGGCCACCGGGACCGCCCTCGCGGTGAACAACCTTTTAGGGGTGATCGAGGTGTATCGGTTCCTCAAGATGCATCCGTTCAACAGGAATTATTGGAAGCTACTACTTAGTACTTTACCAGCATTGAGTGCT
>DQVB01000250.1 GCA_015661985.1 Planctomycetota bacterium
ATTACGCAGCATCTGGACAAGCTCTACGCATACTTCGCCCGGCGGAAGATCAAGGTCCTCATGTGGCACGACATGTTTCTCCAGCGCAAGCACCCGAAACTCGGGCGTCTGTCGCCGGCCAACAGCGTTCCGCCGTTCAACACACACCGGGTCCTGCCCAAGCTGCCCCGGGACGTGATCATCGCCACGTGGAACTATTCGCAATCAAGCGAGTGGCCCGTGCCCAAGTATTTCCACGACAAGGGCTTTCCCGTCGTTGTCTGTCCCTGGAAGAAGAAGCAAAACACGATCATGCTGGTCAACGTGGCCAAGAAGCATGATCTTTTGGGACTCCTGGCCACGACCTGGGATTCGCTCGATGTGTCTCAGCCTTCCGTGGCCAGGGCCGGTGTGCTGGCCTGGACCGCGCCGGGCTACGACCTGAAAGAGGTGCCTTTCGACCATTGGCTGGCCGCGATACGAGCGCTGCCGATATGCGACCTCCCGAAACTGGAAAAGACTCTGGAGCCGGGCGACAAGCCCCGCTGAGATCGGAGTGGCCACCAGAACAACCATGACCCTGGACGCCATCGACTGGGTGATCATCGGCGGTTTCCTGCTCGCCACGCTGGTGGTGGGCGTGGCGGTGGCCAAGCGCGCCGGACGCAGCTCCGCCGACTTCTTTCTGGCCGATCGAGGCATGCCCTGGTGGCTTCTGGGGATGTCGATGGTGGCCACGACGTTCTCGGCCGGAACGCCGAATTTCGTCACCGACATCGTGCGTCAGCAAGGCGTGGCCGGTAACTGGGTCTGGTGGGCGTTCCTGCTGACCGGCATGATGACGGTGTTCGTCTACGCCAAGCTCTGGCGGCGCTCGGGCGTCATGACCGACATCGAGTTTTACGAACTCCGGTACAGCGGCCGGCCGGCGGCGTTTCTGCGCGGCTTCCGTGCCCTCTACCTGGGCGTACTGTTCAACGTGATCGTGCTGGCTTCGGCCAATCTGGCGGCGATCAAGATTGCCGGGGCCATGCTGGGAACCACGCCCGTTCAGACCGTTCTGGTTGCCGGACTGGTCACTGCCATCTACAGCATGTTGGGCGGGCTGAGGGGCGTACTGATCACCGATTTTCTGCTGTTCGTGATCTCCATGGGCGGAGCCCTCGCCGCCGCCATTTACCTGCTCAACCTGGATTCCGTGGGAGGGCTGTCCGCGCTGCTGGAGCACGACGTCGTGCGCACGAAACTCTCGATGTTCCCCGATTGGAGCAACCCCGAAATGGTGGCCTCGGTCTTCATGATCCCGCTGCTCGTACAGTGGTGGAGCGTCTGGTATCCGGGGGCCGAGCCGGGTGGCGGCGGCTACATCGCCCAACGCATGCTGGCGGCGAAGAACGAATCGCATGCCACCGGGGCCGTCTTGCTGTTCAACGTGGCCCACTATGCCTTGCGGCCTTGGCCGTGGATCCTGGTTGCCTTGTGCTCGCTGATCGTCTTCCCCGACCTGGAGTCCCTGCGGTCCGCGTTTCCCCATATCCCTCGAGGTGTGGTGAAACACGACCTGGCCTATCCGGCCATGATGACGCTGTTGCCCAGCGGATTGCGGGGGTTGGTGCTGGCGTCGTTGATCGCAGCCTTCATGTCGACGCTCTCGACGCACCTGAACTGGGGCTCGTCCTACGTGGTCAACGATTTCTACAAGCGGTTCGTCCGCCCCGAGGCATCGGAGAAGGAATTGGTGCTGATGGGACGAATCTGCACGCTGTCGACCATGGTGGTGGCTGCCTTGTTGGGGTTGGCCCTGAGCAACGCGTTGCAAGTGTTTCGCATTCTGCTCCAGGTCGGCGCGGGGACCGGCCTGCTGTTTCTTCTGCGTTGGTTCTGGTGGCGGATCAATGCCTTCAGCGAAATTGCGGCGATGGTCGTCTCCTTCGTCGTCGCCGTGGGACTGGAGTCCCTGGGCCCCGACGACCTGCCGAGCTGGGCGAAGATCGTCGTCGGTGTCGGCATCACCACGCTCGGTTGGATGCTGGTCACCTTGCTGACGAAGCCGACGGACGCGGCGACTCTGGATCGCTTCTGTCGATTGGTCCGGCCCGGCGGTCCCGGCTGGGCAACCGTCCTCCGCCGGGCCGCAGCCGACGGCCAACCGGTCGAGCAGGACGGTCAACCCTGGAGCGTGCCCGGGGAACTCCTCTGCATGACGATGGGTTGCATCACCGTCTACAGCGCTTTGATCGGCACGGGATATTGGATCTACGGCGACTACGGGCTTGCCGCGGCCTTGACCGGTACGGCTGCGATTTGCACACTGTTCTTGATGCTCGCCTGGCGCCGGGTGAATCGGCCGTAAGGCCCCAAGGAGGCAGGATCCGATCCCGGGTCACGGCCTTCGTGCCGAAACGGCCGACAACGTGCCGTCCCAGGAATTCTCGAATCTCGCCGGCGAATCGGCGACCGCAGGCGCGGCCCTGGTTGGGACGAAGGCCGCTGAAGGCGAGCGGCGAACGCTCCGGCGCGGCCGGGCGGGCGTTGCCCCTTGCTCGCCTCTTGGCGCACAATGCGGCGGGAGGCCCGTCACAGAACGTCTTGGCAACCCCGCCGGGGCGGACGACGCTCAACGGGACCAGCGGGACCACTCCGCCAATCGTTTCAGGCGTCCGGCGACGGTTTCCAGGTCGCGACTCACCTTTTCCGCTTCGTCGGTCCGTCCGGACCGCTCCACGAACTTCTGCCGGGCTTTCAGCAGCAGAAAGCGGTCAATGTCGTTCAACGTGGTAACTAGCAGCCGCTGGCGTGTCTCGTCTGCGGCGGCCAGGTCGCCCGATTGCTCGTGCAGCGCCACCAACTCGAACAGGGCCTTTTGTCCCCAGAAGCAGTGGAGCCCGTCCGAGCCGGTCGCTCCGGGCGGCATGGTCCGGCTCGCGTCGGCACACTGTTCCACCAGCTGCTGCAGCCGCTGCTTGGCCGAATCGCGCTGCCCCTGCCGCGCGATCCGGCGGGCCGACAGGAACGCACTTTCATGCGCGATGACCTTTGCGATGTGCGGGCTCGGTTCGAACTGCGGCTGAGGTTCGTCGCCCAGCACGAGCAGAGATACGCCGTTGACCGGCAGGGGGAAGCGAAGTTCGACCCGGCCGCCGGCTACACGGACGCGTCGGACCGGCTCGAGCAGCCGGAGCTGGGCGTCGTCTGCGATCTGTCGCAGTTGTTCGGCGGTCAGCTCCCGCACCGGCCGGCCGCGCAGACTGGCCACGGCGTTCGCGTGTTCGGCGTCGATCCGGTAATGACGCAGCGGCAGCTCGCCGTCGGGCAGGCCGCGCACGGTCAATTGGATCTCCGCCGCCGGTCCCGTCCCGCGCGGGTCGCGCGTCTTTTTGTTGTTTAACCGCCGTGCCCAACGGGCCGCGTGTACCGCACGACGTCCGGCCCGACCAACTTTCGGTCGGTGTCCGGCTTGGGGTTAAACTACTTTCGGTTGCGTGCATTGCCCGCGCCGCGGTGTTGAACGAATGTCCGG
>DQVB01000174.1 GCA_015661985.1 Planctomycetota bacterium
AGACAAGTTTCGATCTGGACTTCCGAAGGGCGCAGGGTCGTCGACTTCTTGATCAAGACCAAGGAGGACCGTATCATAGCTGTGGAGGTCAAATCAGGCAATGCGGTTCGAACCGCTTCTCAGCTCGCCAAGGACGCGGCGATGGCGACAGAGGGAGGTAGGGTTGTCGGGAAACACGCGCCGGACGAGTTGAAGAACAGGACGCTATGCATCCCCACTATCGTGAGGAGGGTCCCCTGAGATGGCAAAGCTCAAAGCACTGGAGAAAAAGCTCTTTCGGTCGGTGGGAGATTTGGTTTCAAAGTACGGGTTCGCGCTTCACTACCGCCAACATACCTTCGTGCGGTATTTTCAGGGGGGACACGCTTCTCTCCACCTGCAAGTAGCTACGTACCCCGACGGATTGGTTGTCGCAGCCGACGTTGGAATAAGATTCGACGAGGTTGAAGAGGGTTTGTGCGGAAGCGATTCGGTGCTGCCGGAGGAAGAAAAGAAGTACACGTGCACTTTAGGCGCCGAGTTGGGCAAACTGGCGGAGGGCCGCAGGAGGGAGTGGGAGGTCAGCAGTGAACGCGACGTCGACCGGGTGGCCCGAGAAGTTCTGTCGTATTTTGAGAAGGCAGGTTTGCCATACATTGAGCGGTACTCCGATATCGAGCGGGCGGCTGAGCTTCTTACGGAAGATAGCATTATTAGCGTACCGTGGGAGGACGCCCGGCGGGCCGTGATGCTGACGTGGATAACCGGCGGGATAGACAAAGCTCGGGCGACCATCCAGAGGAAGACGGCCTTCCTCAAGAGGATAAATGACCCCCACTTGGGGTGGTTTCAGGATTTTGCCAAGTCACTCGAGGAAAAGTGGACCGGGGAATGCGATTAAAAACGACGATTGCTGCTGTCGTGGACGGACCGCCTTGAACCCACAGCCCGCAAAAGTGATACATGGGTTACCGAACAGGCGCGAGACATTCGGAGAGACCTTCTTGAAGCGTTAGAGTGCTATGAGGAGGGGTGCCCGATGACCTACGATCTGCACGCGTTCAGACCAACGCCGGGTCGTGATCCGATTCCGGTGGCACGACGGTTACTAGCCGAGCAGGAGCAGGGGGCGGATATCAATCCAGGTCCGCTGGACCCCGCGGCCGAGCGTGTAAAAAAGCGCTTGGCCGACGCCTTCCGGCGGGCTGTGCCGGAGCTGGAGGTCTTCTCCTTCGACTTTTCCCTCATAGCTCAGGCCCAGGGGATATCGATCGATGAGGCCAAACGTCGCTACCGCCACCTGGAACTCAACGCCCCGGACGACGGGAGCGGGATTCAAATTATTCTTTACGATGACAGAGCCGAGCTGCACGTGCCGTACTGGCATGGTGGGGAAGAGGCGGAGGAGGTTTTCCGAGAGGTATGGACGTGCCTGGGAACGCTTCAGGAAGAACGCCGTTATGCGATTTACGACCCCCAGCTTGACCGCATTCTTGACTTGGACGCGGACTTCGATGACGTAGTCGCTCGGTATGAGGACGTCGTCGGGATGATTTGACCGGCCTCGGCGTTGCGGTCCGCGCGTGGGGAAGCTTGCGTGCGCGATCCTGGCCGCCGGCCAGGAGCCCCGCCACGCGGCCCTGGCCGAGGCCCAGCGGGGCGTGACCGCCGCGGGCCACCACAGCGCCTACGACTACTATCGGTACAGGCGTAGTCGCAACGATCCCGAGGGTCCACATATTCCGTTGCGCGGCCACAAATGATGGAGGCTGGACGATGATCCCTGCCCTCAATCGGATTGAACAGAAGATCCTCGCGGTGCTGGAGGAAGCAGGAGAAGATTATGTTGTCGCCCTGATAAACACCTTGTACAGGCCCACGGGAGACGTGCGCGAGGTGGCGTCAGTGACGGATGCCCTTCTGACGTTAAACCAGAAGTCGTTAGTGGAGTTTGAGAAGGAATACTGTCAAGAAGGGTGGAGAACTTTACCGGTGAACCGAACAGCGGTCCGAAGAGAACTGGAAGAGTTGCGGCAGAAGGTAACGTGGTCGCCAGTCCGGCACTGTTGGGAAGCGCACGGCCGGACGGTATGGCTTCGGGTTGTGCTAACCCAGCTAGGAATGCTCGTATCGGAGCGACTCCTCCGAGAGTACGGGTGGGACTTGACGCAACCCGAATGAGATTTGTGCCGTCTCGTCGGATAAAGCGTCGGGCCGAACGTGCGGAAGCTGACAACGGACCGGGTCGCCTGGGCTGCCACCTTTTTAGTCGGCCAACAGCGCGATGGGGCGCGTCGCTTCGCGTGCTCTCGCGCGGCAATCTACTTCGGCCCGCACCAGTGGCGACGTATTCGGGTTCATGGTTCCTGACCGGCCCGGTGTGGCCACTGGCGCCGGCCTCGACCCACCCTACGGCTCTGCGGCTCACCGCTTCGCACCGCGGGCCACCGGCGAAGCCACCGAGCGGTGAAAGCTTGCTGGTGGGTCGGCGCTCGCTGTTCCGGCGCGCCCAATGTGTATCGCTGGCACGATGCCAAAGCCGCTTCCCGCTCTTTCCCGCTCCCGCCGCTTGACCCACCCTACGGGCCTATTTATCGCCGCTCTGCCCTGCAGCCCTGAGAGCCATAAATTCCGCAACCTCTTTGAACCCCTGTTTTCACTCGCCATTTGATCGCCTGAAGTGCAGTTTTTCAGGGAGGAAGGGCGACGTCGGTTCAGGC
>DQVB01000421.1 GCA_015661985.1 Planctomycetota bacterium
TCGCCCTCAGGCGCCGGTGGCGCCGGCGGCTTTTTCAGCGCCTCGGCCTTGTCCTTCTTGAGCAGGAACACGCCAGGCTCGAAGGCCACCTCGTCCGACGGGACAAGTTCATTGAACCAGACGCGCTCGTAGGTACCATCGGGTTTTGGGCCGGACGCCAGACCGAAATCGCCTCGTCCGACGAACTCGACGATCTTGCCGCGCAGCACGGTGTCGGGATCGAGCAACCGCGTAAGCGCGCCGTTCAAAAAACTTTGCCGCAGGCTGGCCAACGGCCACGCACCTGTGTCTTTCAGCGCAGGCGGCCAATTGCGGTCGATATAGCCGGCGCCCACCGACTCATTCAGAAGCGCCTCGGCCTTCAGTGCCGCGATCACCCGGCCGCACAACGTCTCCGACCCGCTGGAATGGCCGGCCCCCAGGTCGATTACCTTCAAACCACTTGGGTCGGAATTGTCAGCCAGCACCACGAATCGGTAGCCGCCCCAGACCTCATCCTTTGCCTGTTCTTCGGCGTCCTTCACCTTGACTTCGATTTCGCGCAGATCAGCCTTCTCGTAATCGGCACCAAGTACGCCGTCCCGCACATCCTTCTGAACGCGCTTCCAAGCCAACCACAACTCGATCTTCTCACGGAGGTCGCGTCCCGGCTTACGGACACACCACACCAGCGCCCCGGGATACAAACGCGCCGACTTGCCACGGCTGGTCGTCCAATTCGCAATCCGCTCGCGCAGCTTGCCCCCAACGTCCCATTGTTCCTCAGGATCGACCACCACCAGGCTAAGCCGCGGTGAATCCGACACGGCCGTACTGTCCGCCGGGAAGTACTCCACAGGAACGCTTGTTCCCCGCTTGAATTCCTCTTTCACCAACTCGCGCATCGCCGGCTTGATCTCCGAATCTTCGTCCAGCGACGCCCGACGGTCGTAGACCGCTTTGTCGATCTTTGCTTTGTGGTAGATTCGCAGTCCGTCGGCACCGACCCGCTGGATGAAAAACGACTTCCCCTCCAACGCCACCGCAGCATTGTCGATCGAAGTCGTATCCACCTCAGGCTCGCCGAGTGCGAAGCGCAGCTCCGGCAGATGGGCCACCTTGTCTCGTTGGCCGCCCGACGACTCGAACAGGATTGCTGCGCCGACACGCCGGTGGATGTCTCTGAGCGCCCCTTTCGTATCCGCATCCAGCGCCCGGGCGTGCGAATGATCCCCGGCGATGTCCGTATCGATCGCCGTCTGAAGCCGCGATTCGCCTAGTTGGCCTAGGACCACGCTTCGGAACCCCGGATCCCCGAGGGGCGCCGAGCCCAGGGTGATCAATGGTTCGCGCCGCGCTTGCATGTGCCCTTCGCGAAACGCCCAGGAAATCCACTGGGCCAGCATGGCCAGCGTGCCGCGGGTCTGTTGATACTGGGGCAGCGTTTGCCACTTCCGTTGAAACACCGAAAGCGTGGCTGGATGGAACGGATAGCACGCCTCGAAGCGGCTCTGGAGGAACTCACGGGCCTTCTTCTCGGTGGTCGCCGTATCCACAGCCGTCCATTCTGGCGGCAACTGAGCCCGACGCTCAAAGCACCAGTCGGCAAACGTGCGGGCGACGTTGCGCCGGATGCGCTGGCTGCCCAGGTCGTCGAACAACCGCCGCCGGATAACTTCGCTGATTTCCGCCTCGTCGTTGGCGATCAGGTCCTTGGCCACCCGGCGTACCACCTTCGTGATCCGCTCTTGCCACTGGAGGTCCCAATCGGTCATCTCGACCTGGCTCCGCGGCAGGCTGATCACCGCCGCCCCGTGGCTCGTGCCCTTCATCGCCACCGTGAGGTTCTGGATGAAGGCGTGGAATGGTTCGGCCATGTCGCGGTGACGATTGGTGAAGTTCAACACCTCATCGCACAGGATCAGCACGGGCCGGTTGGCCGTCGCGAACAGCCGGCCCAGCGCGTCGGTGCCCGGTGGAGTGGTCTTGGCGGCAGGCCCCAAGGCTTCGACGCCCCGCTGGCCAGCCAGTTGCCAGGCCAGGTCGATCCAGGGCGTTTCGCGTCCTTCGATCGGGTCCCAGGCGTTGCCGACAAACACACCCACGGCGGCCTCGGGCACTTGCGCCAGCCCTGCCTCGCGCAGCAGATCGGCCACGCCGGGCAGCGACCTGGCCTTCGGACCCGTGCAAGCCAAGTGATAGAGCGCAGTCAGCGTGTGGGTCTTGCCACCGCCGAACTGGGTGATCAAGGTGATGACCGGTGCCGTGTTCTGTGTCTGGCCCGCCAGCCGCCTGAGCACCATGCCCGTGTGCTCTGTAAGCGCCCGGGTGAAGCACGTCCGGCCGAAAAACTGCTCAGGCCTCTTGTAATCGTCGGGCGCGGTGCCTGCGACCACCTGCTCCAGCGCGATGGCGAACTCGTCCGGGTTGAACGACCGGCCTTCGCGCACTTCTTTTCTGGGCGTGACAACTTTGTACCAAGGTTCCATGACTAGATCTTCCGTTGCTGCAATCGAGTTCGAAGATCCTCAAGAAAACGCCTCAGACTCGGCA
>DQVB01000726.1 GCA_015661985.1 Planctomycetota bacterium
GTCCACCAGCGGCGCGTGCCGCGACCTCGGCCGGCCGTCTGTCGGCCCGCCACAATCAGCGCCGGAAGCGGCCCCGCACGGCGGATGGCCAACTGCTTGGCCCGATCATTGGTTGACTCGATTGTGTCATACCATTCGACCGTGGCCACCCAGCTGCAGTGGAGGATGCGAGCCAGGTCCAGATCGCTGGATGCCATCCCTCACCCCTGTTCGCCGTGATCCCGAGCCGCCGCTTCGAGGCACCCGCCCTGCGCGCGAGCACCATGACAATGTATTGACGGCACTTCCGAATCCCGTGTTCCGTCTATCTGGTGCCGCCAAGTTCGTTCAAGAGGATGCCACTTCGGCCCAAGGTTCTCTTGGAGTTCGACCGGCCCGTGGCTCGGTTGCCTTTCCCACCAGGGCCGGCCACCATCGAAACACGACGCAAGCCTACCAGGCGCGCGTGCGTTTCCACGCCAGGTGTACCCGGAACGCCTCGGCGGCCTCAACACCGGCCTGCGAGCCGCGGGTGCGGCCTTGGTGGAGCATCTGCTCGATCAACGGGCCGAAATCCTTCTCGCCGGCCCGCTCCAGTTGACTCTTGTGACAGGCCAAAAGCTGTTGCTTCAGCTCCACGTACCGGCTGACGTCAACATAAAACCCGGGCCGGAAGCCGGCCATGTCCACCGTATCCATCCACCACAGCGATGGCGGCTGGGCCAATCGCGGCGCCGCTCCCGCATGGCCGGCCGATGCGCAAAACCACGAGGCCGCTTCGGCCAGTTGTCCGGCGGCGCGGTGGTCGGGGTGGTAATCGTCCGGCCAGTGGGCCAGCACCAGCGTGGGCTGGAAGCGGCGATAGAACTCCACCAACTGGCTGCGCCGCCCCGGCTCGTCAGCCAGCTGGCCGTCCGGACAATCGCCCAGAAACAGCTCGGCCCCCAGCAGCCTGGCCGAGGCCCCCATCTCCCTGCGGCGTACGGCGGCCAGCCCTTCGATCCGCTGCGACGGCTGGCCTTTGTCCCCCTGGCAAAGCACGCAAACGCCGATGGCCGCCCCATCGTCCCGCGCCCGGGCCAACGTGCCGGCGCAGAGCAGGTCCGCGTCGTCCGGATGAGCCACTACGGCCAGCACACGCTCGCCGGAAAAATCGATTCGCATACCAGCGGAAAGCAACGGGGAGTTGTTGTCCCAACTGAGTCCTTCCGTGGGGACGGCCGTCCCTGCCCGCCGCCTTTTCGACGCACCTGGAAGGTCCACCCCCGGACCGGTTTCCACAGTCTAATCTGTAACGGCTGCCAAAGGCAGTACCCAACGAAGCGGCCCCGCCAGTGGGCGGCTCGTCCTTTTCGGCGGACAATGAACAGGCACGCGCAGCCCCGACGGCAAACTGCCTGAGGCCGCCTAAGAAAACCGCCGGCGGTGCGTTAACACAGGTGAGGGGGGCATTGTTACGTTCGATGACTGCATCCGACCCCAACGAGTACGGCCGATGGGTCCGGGCCGTGGTGGCGCGGTACGAGGGTCCTCTGGTGCGCTACGCCGCCCGGATCACCGGCGACCTGGAGCGGGCCGCGGTCGAAGCGGAGCTGGAGCGGTCGGCGGAGCTTCGCCAGACGGCCGAAGAGATCCGCAGAACGGGCCAGCTGGTGGCCCAGTCGCTCCAGGCCGAGCCGGCGCCGGGGCTGGACACCAAACGCCGGCGGCGGATCGAACAGGCCTGTCGTCCGGCGCCGGGCCCGCGTGATCCTGGACTACTACTTCTACAACCACCACGACCGGCGATACGAAGGCACGTTCCAGCTGCGGTTGCCCGACGGGGCGTCGCTGTACTTTTTCGCTTTCGGCCAATGCAAATACGAGTACAAACCAGCTGACCAGAAGAAGCGGGCCCGGCCGGCGTTTCTCATGGCCAGTCACAGGACGGCCAGAGGTGGCCAGCCGGAGGAGATCCTGAAGCTGCGCGCGGACACGTGGTCGGCGCACAAGGTGGCCCGCGTCGTGCCTCGCGAAAAGGCCGCCTTTGCTTATCGCCAGACCGTTCGGCGGCGAGTGGACCCGGCGCTGGTCGAGTGGTCCGGGGCGGGTGTCTTCTCGGCCCGCGTGTTCCCGGTTGCGCCCAAGAAACTGCACCGGATCGTCGTCGGCTACGATGTGGATTTGACCCGCGTCGGGGACGAACTCGAGTATCGCCTCGATCTGCCCGAGATGGACGACGTGGCCGTCGACGTGAGCCTGGCCACCTGGGCCGGAGGTTCAGCGACGGTAATACCTCGGGTCAAGCCGTTCCTCTCCAACGGCCAGACACACGCTCGGCGGTCACTCAGCTCACCCCGGGGCACCCGCCAGCAGCACAACTCCACCAGCGTCTACAGCCACCCGCCGCCTGCTGGTCCGGGAGTGGGCCTCTGGCGCGCTCCAGCCCCGGGGGAGCTGAAAACTTGGGGTTGACACAGGTTTTGCCCGTCCCGGTTTGGTGTCGGTTTTGCCCGCGCCGCTGCCCAGGTCCCGAGGGCGAAAGGCCCAATCCAGTAACCAGCGCCGCGCCGGGCGCAAGCGCCA
>DQVB01000400.1 GCA_015661985.1 Planctomycetota bacterium
AACTTGGCCTTCGGATCAGCTCAAAACGAACCAGAACTCGATAAAAACTCTACCGAGTAAAACCGGTCCTGTCAATCGATACCCACCATAGGTACGGCGATAGTTGCGCCGATTTGTGGGCCCCGGTCGGACGATCCTCCCGCCACGGCGCGACAAGATAACGCCATTTGTATAACACGGTTTGTAGATGGCTGTGAGCATAGGTGCCGGACACCATTGCGGAGCGAGCCAAATTAATATTGTCCGCCTTCGGGGAACGCCCCCCTGTGTGTCTGTGTACCTGCCACCAATATGCCAATACCATCACCATATCATGCAATAACAGGCAACGCGATGGAGCATATCCGACGTCTGATCCCAGTTGACCGGAGGCCGCACGGCCCGGGGCTGGGCTGACGAGCAAGGTCAGCCCATCTCGTAGGAGAAGCGTCGCCCTTGTCCCCTTTGCCCAGATTCAGCCCGCCAGACTGCCCCAACAGACGGATCCCGATGCTTCCTGCTATTCCGGCTATTTGGGCCAAGCGAAGACGCTTACCCTGCGACTTTTCCCCACCCAGGCTCGGGGCTGAGCCAATACCCTGGACTTTTGGACGGCAGCCTTCGCCAAGTGGGTTGTTCGGGCCACCCGAGCCTATCGGACCCGGCCCGCGCGGCCAGCGATGGTTTTCACCTGTAAGCGTTTCGAGGCTTTGGGAAAAGGAAGTCGATGTTGCCCCAGCCGCAGGCATGCGCCAGAATTACTCGCGTTTGGGAACTTGCGGCCAAGCGGTCGCTGCAATGAACGGTTCGACTCTTGCGGCCGTACCGAACACCAGGTGCTGTGGGCGCCTGCAGGCTGGGACGGGTATCCGTCGTGGCCCCAGCAGCTTGCGGGATCTCGCGGTCTGCACTTCGGGGCCGTGACCCCGTGTCCCGGGTGGGCCAAGACGCCGCTGGTGGCGCTGGCCACGGGACGTTCGCCCGGGCAGCGGCCCGACGAACGAAGATCTCTGCCCTGCCAGGGCCTTTGCCAAGAGGCGGCGTGCATCGTCCTGCGAGGATCCAGCGCTGGGCTACTCGCCGGACCTGGAGTTGCTGGCCCGCGCCGTGCGCTCCGGCTCAAGCCTCCAAGCGGGTGGCGGCCAACGACAAACGAGAAAGGAGAGAGACGTGGAGAGACGGAAGCTGGTGGGCATGTTGGGGGCCGGGGTGGTGGCGGTTTTCATGGTGGCGGGCCGGGGTTGGTCACCGCCGGCGTGGGCCGGCGAGTCGGCCGACGCCGAAGCGATCAAGCAGGCCAAGGCCCTATCGCGAGCCTTTCGCGTGGCGGCTCGGAAAGTGATCCCCACGGTGGTCGAGGTGAGGACGAAAACCAAGCCCAAGCCTCGCCCCAAGCTCAGGCGGGAGAATCCCTTCCGCGGCACCCCTTTTGAAGATCTGTTTGACGAAGAGTTCTGGTCGTTCGAGCAGCTGCCGCAGATGCCGCAGCCTGGTTTGGGCTCCGGCGTGATCATTGATCCAGCGGGCATGGTGCTGACCAACTACCACGTGATCAAAGGGGCGGACGAGGTAAGCGTGCAGTTGCACGACGGCCGTCAGTTTGAGGTGGTGGATATCAAGGCGGACGAGAGAACGGATTTGGCCGTGTTGAAGCTGGATGCCCGCGGATCGTTGCCAGCGGCCAAGCTGGGGGACTCTGACCAGTTGGAGATCGGCGACTGGGTGATCGCCGTGGGCAACCCGTTTGAACTGGAAAGCACCGTAAGCGCAGGGATCATCAGCGCCAAGGGCCGCGCTCTGGGCGCAGTCGAGCGGGCTCGGTTCCTGCAGACCGATGCGGCGATCAACCCGGGCAACTCGGGGGGGCCCCTGGTGAACTTGGAGGGCGAGGTGGTGGGCATCAACACGGCCATCGCTTCGCGCACCGGGGCCTACCAGGGGATCGGTTTTGCCATTCCGGTGAACATCGTCAAGTGGGTTGTGCCTCAGCTGATCCGGTCCGGGGTAGTGCGCCGCTCGTACCTCGGCGTAGGCATCATGAAGATCACGGCGGAGCGTTCGGAACAGTTGGGGGTACTTCCTCAGCAGGGTGTTGTGGTGGAGGAGGTCTTTCCCGACACGCCGGCCGAGGAGGCGGGGCTCGAGGTGGACGACGTCATCCTTCGGTTCGACAATCGCCCCATCCGTTCGCCCAGTGACCTGCAGCAGGTGGTGGAGCGATGTGAACCCGACACGCGACACAAGATGGACATCCTTCGGGACCGCAAGCCGATGGCACTGACCGTTGTGGTGAAGGCCATGCCCGAGGAGTACGGAACAGCCGCCCGCGGGCCGCGCGGCGAGTTCTACCAGGACCGACGCCTCGGGCTGGTGGTCATCGAATTGACTCCCACCATGGCCGATCAGCTGGGCTTCGGGGAGCGGGCCGGCGCGCTGGTGATCCACGTGGATCGGGAACGGATCGCGTACCGGGCCGGGCTTCGCGAAGGCATGCTGGTGCTGCAAGTCAACCAGACGCCCATCGGCAGTGTGGAGGACTTCCGGCGGGCTATGGAGAAGGCATCCTTGCAGGAAGGGATCACGCTGCAAGTGCGTACCAGTCGCGGGGTGCGCACGATCACGCTGAAGGCCAATTAGGGGCCGCGCCGGGCCCTCCCTGCACGCCCCTTGCCCCACCACTGGCGGCTCCCGTCCGGCAGCCCGGCGCTCTGCGCCCGTCGTCTCTGGGCGGGAAACACCTCAGGAGCCCCGCGCCGCACAGACCATGGCCACCGTTCAGCCTATGATCCTGCCTCGGCCCCGGAGCTCACAGTTCGAGTTGTCCCCGACGCTGCCCAAGGGAAACCTGGCCCGGATTATTAACGCAGGCCGGAACAGGGTCGCGCAAAGTGTTGCCGGAACAGGGCAAAGGCGGTTCGACGTGGCATGCCCGGTGCTCCAGTTTGCTCGTCGGCCGAGCGACCGAAGTTCCGGCAGAGGCTGTGGTTGCTCGCTGCGGCCTGCGAGGTCATGAATAATGCGGGCCAGGATGGGCATTCTTGCCCGTCAATCATGGGCTCGACCGGTGGAGCCCGGCTGGTGCGGCAAAACTCACATTTTGTGACATCTGCCATGGGCAGGCCATGGTGCCTTTTTGTCCCGCTTATGATGGACGGACAGGAATGTCCATCCTGCGCTGCCGGCTTGCAACGCTGGGGTTATGAACAATCCGCGCTATTGCTCACTGGTCGATCCGGCCAGGTAGATCTTCCCGTCACCTAGTCGCAGTTCGGTCACCTGGACCTGTTTGCCGTCCTCATCGCGTCGCGGGGGCAGCGTGATCAAGGCCACCGGATCGCCTTCCGTTTGTCGCCAGCGGATGCGCAGGTTCATCCGTTGGGCCGTTTTGGTCAATTCCTCCAGCACATCGCTCAGGGGCAAAGGAAGCATTCCCGCGCGCGCCTTGCAGATGCGGAAGGCCACCACGTTCGGCTCGGCCACGTAGGCGTCCACCGACAGGGAGAGCACGCTTTCGAAGTCCCTGCGTTCGTACCGGCAGAACAGAATCAACTGTTCCGGCCGCACCACGACACGGGGATCGGAGATACCCGAGGGCAGGGCGTCGGGGTGGTTTTCGACCAGATCCACAGCCAGCCAACCGTTGATCTCCTCGGCCGTGAAGATGGCCGACCAGGGCCCTTCCTTTTCCAGTTCGCTGGCCAAAGCCGTGGCTTTTTCCAGCATCCGATCGCTGCCGGCGGCCTGGCGCGAGGGATCGGCCTGCAGGGCCTGGAGATAGTCTTCCGGCACCAGCTGGGTGGCGGCATAGACGCCGACCATCAAGGCGGCGATCAACAGGGCCAACAGTCCCAAGGCGATCGCTGCCAGGAGCAGGCGTTTTCTTGCCGACACGGTTCGACGTTCCTCCGGCTACCGCTCGATCTCGTCCCCGGGGGTGGCCTGGCTTCCTGTTGGGATGTGCAACACAGCCGTGACCTCCGGGCCCTGTGTCCCGCTGTGCGGCTGTGCGGCGTTTCACAGCGGCGGTTTACTTTTCGTCCAGCAGGTCAACGGCCACAAACCGCCGACCTTCGAGCATGGCCAGGCTGGCGCCACCGCCGGTGCTGACATGGCTCACGCGGTCGGCGAACCCCAACTTCTGGATGGCTGCCGCACTGTCGCCGCCGCCGATGACGCTGGTGGCACCGCTTTCAGCGATCGCCTGGGCGACGGCCTTGGTGCCCTCGTCGAAGGGCGGCGTTTCAAAGACACCCATGGGGCCGTTCCAGACGATGGTCTTGGCCGTGCGCACGATCTGAGCGTACTTTGCAGCCGTCTCAGGGCCGATATCCAACACCATGAAACCCTCGGGCACTTGGCCGGCCTTGACGATCTGTTTGCGGCAGTCGCTGGCCACAGCATCACCCGCGTGTCCATCGGTGGGCAGAACCAACTTCTGGCCGCCCTCTTCCAACAGCTGGCGCGCCAGGTCGACCTTGTCCGGTTCGACGAGCGACCGTCCCACCGAGCCGCCTTGGGCCAGCCAGAAGGTATTGGCCATGGCCCCGCCGATGAGCACCTTGTCGCAGGTGGCCAGCAG
>DQVB01000183.1 GCA_015661985.1 Planctomycetota bacterium
AGTAGCTGTTCACCCCTCGTCGGGCCGGCTCGCGCATGGGGGGCGGAACCGGTACGGTGGCACAACAGCGCCCCCCGTGGCAGTGGGCCGGGGCAAACGGGCCCGAACGACCGTGGCGTTCCCCCATCCCCTGGCCGGTTCTTTGCGGCGACTGCGGGCTGATCGCTCGAACTTTTCTCAAACTCTCCGGATTGGCGAGTGTGTAGCACCGTGCACAGGGAATGGAGCCGATGGCAACCAGGATTCCGGCTTTTTTCGCGCAGTTCCTGACCGCAGAGGACGCAGAGAGCGCAGAGCTGTTCACGGAGAGTCTCTTCAATATTCTCTCAGCGGACTCTGCGCACTGTGCGGTTGAAGGCTTTGCCACGTGAGGTGGTCGTGAAATCCCCTGTTTTGTTGCTACAGGCTCGGATTGGCCTCCTTTTTTGTGCGGACCTGCTTGTCCGCTTTTGTGGACCTGCTTGTCCGCCGCTGCCTCAGAACTCCAATCGCCGGAAAGCCCGGAACCCGATCCGCAGGGGCAGGGCCGTGGCTATCGCCCCCAAAACGAAACTGGCCGCAGTGCCCACCCACAGCCAGAGGCGGAGCACTGTGTCCAGGGATTCACCCAGGTACTGGGCCACAAAGCGCACGAACCGCGGGTTGTGCGCGCCCTGGTAGAAGTGGCAGGGGACGGCCGTCAGCAGGACCACCGCCACGATGTACAGGGTGCTGATCACCAGGTTCAGTGTACCGCCGAACCCTGCGGCGATCTTCGCCGGCGAGTCCTCGCGCAGGTTGGGCATCCGCGCCCCCAGCCCGACAGCGATGCCCGCCAGCCCGCAGCAGAGCACCAGGCATGTGAGCTGGTGGCTGGCCAGCACCAACGGCGGGACCCGGAGCATCACGTCGCTCAACAACACCAGGGCCGAACAGGGGAGGATGGACGCGCCGACGGCGAAAACGAACTTGGCCCACAAGATCCGTTCCCGCCGCACGGGCAGGAGTCCCAGCACCCAGAAACGGCGGCTTTCCAAGCTGATCATGGGAAAGATGAACCGTGTGGTGAACGTGGACATGAGCAGACCGACGACCGACACGTTCAGAAAGCTGACCATGTTCACCCATCCGGCGTAGTAACGGTCGTACCGGAACCGGCGGATATTGACGAAGTAGAGGGCCAATAGGCCGAAGAAAATCAACAGCTGCGACCACTGAACCGGATCTCGCCGGAACAGCCGCAGGTCCTTGACGATGAACAGCCGGATCTGGGCCGGAAGCCAGGCGGTCAGCCCGTGTACGGCCTGGTCCATCCAAGTGGCCCAGCGCAACCGTCCGCTCCCCTGAGAACCGCTCAGCCGGTCGTAGGCCCGCCGGTAGATCCCCCCGGCCGCCCACATGGCCACCAGGCGCAAGAACATGGCATTGGAGATCATCAGCACCAAGAACAGGACACTTTCAGCCCATTCCCCGGCGGCTGAATCCAGAAGCCCGGCGCTGAGCCACCAGCTGGGCAACAGCCGATGCTGGGCAAACTGGAGCCGCCCCAACATGTCCTGGAACCAATCCGGCGTGAGCAGGTCGCTGGAAGGGTAAAACGCCATGGACCAGCTGATGGCCGCCACGCCCGCGACGACCACCAAGGCGCCGAGGGCGATCATCAGGGCTCGCCCGTTGGGTACCCAGTAGACCACCAACAGACAGGCGATCGCTCCCAAGGCCGAAGGCACGTAGGTGAAGGCCACCAGGAAGGGGACCATGAACAGGTAGTAGTGGCCCGGCGCCTCGGCTACCTTGCCGTAGGCCAGTAGCATCGGGCTTCCCAGTAGCACGAAGGCCCAGCTGGCCAACAGGATCGACTCCTGGAACTTGTGCAGAAAAACCCGCTCCACTCGCGCCGGAAGCGACAAGAGCAACGGGACATCTCGGCCGCGGAACAGGGAACTGTACAGCAGGATGGCCGAGGAGAAGACGAGCATGGCGAAAAGCGCCATGAAGAACATGCCGAAGACGGCTTCTTCGGTTTCTTCGCGCAGATCGCCCGGGATCGCCTGGGCCAGGAAGGCGAACCCTTCCACCGCCAGCCCGTAGAGGGCGAACCAGAGGAGGAGGCTGAGCAGTGCGATCAGCACCAAACGGAGTCGCGCCTGCGCCAAGGCTTGCCGGACCATGGTGCGCACCTGACGCAGCCGCATTCGCCAGAACGCCCGCCCCTCGGCCTCGGCACTGACCAGAGGCACCACCCGGGCACCCGTGGCCGCCGGAACCATTTTGTCGGGTGGCTGCTGGCCGATCCCGTGGCGCTGCACCTCTGATCCTCCCCATACGGCGGCGTTCAGCCGTTGCGATCAACACACGCTCTTCGGTTTTCGGTCGCCCGGGAAGGCCGGCCATTGCCTTCGGCCGTCAACTGCAGGAACAACTGCTCCAGCGATCCTTCCGATGCGGCCAACTCCTGCTGCAATTCCGACTGGGTGCCCAGGAAAACCAAACGCCCTTGGTCGATAATCCCGATCCGGCCGGCAATCTCTTCCGCCACACTCAGTGTGTGGGTGGACATGAACACTGCCGTCCCCTGCGCGGCGCGGTGGCGGAGCAGGTCTTTGACCAACCGGGCGCTCTTGGGGTCCAAGCCCACCATGGGCTCGTCGACCACCAACACAGGTGGATCGTGTAACAGGGCCGAGGCGAACACCAACCGCTGTTTCATCCCGTGGGAATATGTTTCCGTCAAATCGTCCAGGAACTCGCCCAGTTCGAAGCGCTCCGTTTCACGCTCGATCCTCGCGCGCCGTTCGCGCCGCTGCAGGCCTCGCATCTCCGCCACGAACTCCAGGAATTCGCGCCCGGAAAGCTTGTCGTACAAGAAAGCCTCCTCCGGCACATATCCGATCTGCTGGGTCGCCTCGCGGGGGCTGCGCACCGTATCGTACCCGCACACGGAAACCTGGCCGGAGGTGGGCCGCAACAGACAGACCAGCATCTTGATGGTCGTCGTCTTCCCCGCCCCGTTCGGCCCGAGGAAGGCAAACAGTTCGCCCGGCGGCACCGCCAAACTCAGATCGACCACCGCCTTTTTCGTTCCGAAACTCCGCGCCGCCCTGTCAAAGCGAATCATTGTCCGATCCCCGTCCTCTCCACGGAGCTCCTACCAATCCAACCGATCGGCCAACCGGCGGGCCTGGTCGTCCGGCATCCGCACAAAGGACAGCGTCCCCCCGAAGGCGTTCACCTCCTGCCGCAGCACCAGCCCCTCGCTGTCTACCCACATCCGCCCGCGGACCAACCGAGATTCCCTGGCCGTCGAGCCCGGGTCGCTGCGGAACACCACCAACAGCGCCTCGACCATCCGCCCGTTCCATTCAATCAGCTCGGAGCGCTCCACCATCGCATGGACCAGCTCCAGCGGCTCGGTGGGCGGCCGGAACGGACTGTAGATCTCCACCGTCCACGACTGCCCCTTGCGCAGCCCGGGCATCCGCGCATCGGGCGAAAGGGCATCGCGTACCATCGTCCTGCCCGGCAAGGGCACATCGTGATCGTACGTCACCTCGCCGGCATGGACCGTCACATGCAGCTGGCCGCCGGTGATCTGCCCTCGCGCTTTGACCACGTCCTCCACACCAGACACATTCAGCCGCACCTCGAACCAACTCAGCCCCCCCAGCGGGTCAAAAATGAACTGACTGCGCACGTCCAGCAGAAGCTGGTACCCTTCCACCGACCCTACCAGGAACTGCAGGTTCTTCGGCACCATCTTGTCCAACGGGAGCCGCTCGAAGTGGACGCGGCTGTGGACCTCCGTCACCCCCTGGGCCGAACGCTGCAGCCGCGAAGCGGACCAGCCCACCGGCTGGTCGTTCCAGCGGATGTACCAACACTCGGCCGCACCCTCCTCCCGTGACTGAAGGATCGTGCGATAGTCGGGCGGCTCGCCCACCAGCAGCGTGGGCAAGACCTTCTTCCAAACCAGCCACGTCATCGTGGCCAGCCACAAGAGAACCACCGAAATGGTGTACCAACGGCTGTACACAGCTAGCCAACCGGGCTGTTTTCCACGGGACAGGCTGCCCAAAATACGCTGGCCGAGGGCCCTCAGGTTCCCTCAACGCCGCCCAATCGGGGGGGCGGCCGTCCACCGGTGAGTTTATCCCCCTACCACTCTATTTTCCAGCACAGGGCAAATCTGTCGAACGCTCTTCCGCCCCTTTTGGTGGACCCGGCTGAGGCCACGGCCCCCGGCGGTCAACCAGGCCCGCGCCGGTCCCCTTCGATGCGATCGGCAACCACCACGCGCAGGTCGCAGACATTCGTGCCGGTCGGGCCGGTCTGGATCAGTGCCCCGAGGAGCTGGAAGAAGTGGTAGGCATCGTTGCGCTGGAGGTAGTGGGCCGGATCGAGTCCCTGCTGGCGTGCGGCGGCGATGACAGCGGCATCCAAGAACGCCCCGGCTGCGTCGGTAGGGCCATCTTCACCGTCCGTGCCGCCGGACAGGAGGGCTATACCGGCCGCCCCGTCACCGGCCAGTCGCTCCAGGGCCGCCAGCACGAGTTGCTGGTTGCGCCCGCCCAGGCCACGCCGCCCCACCGGAGCTAGTTTGACCACCGGTTCGCCGCCGCTTACCAGACAATCCGGTCCCGGGCCGGCGCGCAGCGTGAGGGCCATTTGCGCCAACTGCCGGCCCACCTCTTCGGCCAGCCCCTCTGACTTGGGGGCACTGGTCATGGACGGCCAATAGCCGAGTTGTTCGGCGTGGCGGCCGGCAGCGTGCACGGCCGTGGCGTTGTTACCGATGATCAGGTTGGTCACTCGGCAGCTGGCCGGCGCAGGTTGAGGCTGCTTTCGCCGGAGATAGTCGAACACTCGCGGCGAGATGCCCGCCGAAAGGGCATCGAATTTCTCCAGCACCGCCAGTGCCTGTTCGGGCGTGCATGGATCGTCCACCGTCGGACCGGAGGCGATCACGTCCAACGGATCGCCCAACACATCGGAGATGATCAGTGCCGCCAGGCGTCCGGCACGGCAAGCCCGCTTCAGCCCGCCGCCTTTGATGCGGCTGAGCTGCTTGCGCACCGCGTTCAGCTCTTCGATCGTGGCGCCTGATGCGCTAAGGTGGCGGGTTACGGCCAATTTGTCTTCCAACGTGATCCCCTCAGCCGGCGCGGGCAGCAGGGCCGATCCGCCACCGGAGATCAGGGCCAGACAGAGGTCGTCCGGCCCGAGCGAAGCGACCAGGCGCAAGATCTCCATCGCGCCCTGGACGCCGGCCGGGGTCGGTTCGTTGACCCCGGGGGGCCGCGCGCCGTGGAGCCGGATCCGCTGGAGCGGACGCACACAGTCTTCCGGTACGTTGACCCAGCCGGTCAGGTTTTTCGCGGCCATCAGCTGCGGCCCCAGGACCTCTTCCACGGCCGCGGCCATCCCCGCGCCCGCTTTGCCGGCCCCCACCACGGCGATCCGGCGGATCGAGTCCAATCGCAGGCGCTGCTCCCCCACGAGGAGCATCGGACCAGCTGCTTTGAGCACTTGATGTACTAACCGCTCCGAGCGGACCGCATCCACCCCGGCCTGCCAGATGGCCAGGGCGTCACGGCGGAGTTGTTCAGGGGGGCGTTTCATGGGATTGTGCTTTTGCTCCGGGTTTCACGCATCGGACGGGCCGGACCGAACTGTCTCGTCTGACCAGTCTGACGCGACTGACAGGTCCGACCCGTCCGACCACGCCCGCGCGCAGCCGTTGTCCGCGGGCCTTCACGGGGGTTGTGGGCTGCGCACGCGCAGCACATCGAGCCATTTGGTTTCGTCCTCGATTTCACGCCGGCCAAAGTAGACGACGCCGGCGGCGCGCATCACCAGGCCTGCCAGCGTGATCTGGCCTTGAAAACGAAACACGCCGGCGGTGACGCACCAAGGTGTGCCCTTGCCGGCTTCGCCCGGAAGTCTGATGCGGGCAAAGACCGTGCGGGTGAATCCGTGGATCGAAAGCTGGGGTGGCCAGTGCTGGACCAGCGTTTCGTGCGACTGGACCACGCTGGCCAGCCCGGGCACGATGGCCTCGAGCAATTCGCCCCTTTGTTCCGGCGGGGGTAGGCGTTGGCCCCGGCCTGCCGGGGCCAGGATGATCGCCGCCAAGCGCACCGGCACGTGATAGTATTCCAGGCGCGGACCCGTTTCCGGCGGCCCGGCCTCGCCCAACTGGTTGACGTCGATCTCCGGCTCGCGCAGGTCGACCACCAGGGCCCGCCGCCGACGCACCAGCCGCCAAAACACGTAGAGCGAGGCGAGCACAGCTGCGGCGATCAGGGCGTAACGTATTGGTGTGCTGGTCAGGATCTCCAGCACCGACTGGACAGCCTCGGGCAGCTGGATCGCAGTTGGCATGGGCGTCTATCCGGCCCCAGCGGACTGGGCGAACGCGCGGAGTTCTTCCTCGGTCGGCAGGGAAGGCTGGGCGCCCATTCGGGTGACTGAAAGGGCCCCGACCATGTTGGCTTGGCGCACCGCCTCTTCCAGCGGAAGGCCTTTTCCCAGGGCCACGGCCAACCCGCCGTTGAAGGCGTCCCCGGCTGCCGTGCTGTCGGCCGCTTCCACCGGAAAGCTCGGCACGGTGAACGTCCGCCGGCCGTCGGCCACCAGGGCCCCTCGCGCTCCCAAGGTGAGGATGACCGAGCGGGCCCCGGCGGCCAGCAGCGCCTCGGCCGCTTTCCGGGCCGATCCTTCGTCCGCGACGCGCACGCCGCTCAGCCGTTCCGCCTCCGATTCGTTGGGGGTCAAATAGTGCACATGTTCCAACAATGCCCCCTCCAGCGGCGCCGCCGGAGCCGGGTCCAACACCACGGTCACTCCCGCTTCAGCCGCCAGGCGCGCGGTGAAAGCGACCGTCTCGATCGGAATCTCCAGCTGCAGCAGCACCACGTCGGCCGAACGGATCCGCTCGGCGGCCCCTTGCACCTCTTCGGGCCGGATAGCGAAGTTCGCCCCCGGCGCGACGGCGATCAGGTTCTCGCCCTGTTCATCCACGATGATCAGCGCCACGCCCGTGTGGTGCTCCGGATCGCGAAGGATGTGATCGACCAGGACGCCTTCGCGCCGGTACCCCTCGATGGCCTCGTCGCCGAACATGTCCTGGCCCAGCTTGGCGACCAAGGTCACCTCGGCGCCCAGCCGTGCGGCGGCCACCGCCTGGTTGGCCCCTTTGCCGCCCGGAGGCATGAAAAAAGTGCCCCCTGTGACCGTTTCGCCCGGCGCAGGGATCCGCTGCGTCTTCACGACCATGTCGGTATTGCTGCTGCCGACAACCACGATCCGAGGCCCTTTGGCCATCCGCCGGTCCTCCTCGCCCTCAAGCACCCTGAGTCCGGGCCACCACGATCAGCCCCAAGCCGACCAGATAGCCCGCAAACATAAACCACAGAAGCACGGCCGTCTTCGAGGGGGCTTCGCGGAATTCCCGCCAGATGAACACGCCCCAGACGGCCGCCACCATCGTGGCCCCCTGGCCCAGCCCGTAGGACACAGCCGGCGAAGCCACGTTCAGCGCCACCAGATTCAGTGTCATCCCCACCGCCCAGATACACCCGCCCACGATGCCCCAGAGGTGATCGCGGAAGGACCCCTGGAAATAGCGGGCCAGCGGGATGGGTTCACCTTCAAAAGGCTTGAGCATGATCAGCGTGTTCAGCAGGAAGTTGCTCAAAAGCATCCCCCCGGCAAAAACCACGTTGGCCGTGTAGCAGGTCAGCTTTCCCGCTTGCAGCGCCCCCTGTTGGAGGTGCTCCACGGTGACCGGTACCACGGAGCCGTCCGCCAATTCCACCTTGGCCATGGAACGGGCCACGAGGAAATAGAAGAGCGACATAAGGATACCGCAGGCTACCGACAGCACAAGCCCTTTGGTGCCGCCCCCCGCCTTCTGGCCCGGCAAGGTGCGGTAGGCCAGGGCATCCAGCACGATCGCCGCAGTGACCAGGGCCACCCCCAAGAACAACAGTACCGGGTCGGCCGCCCGTTCCGCCACATAGTTGATCAGCACGCCGAGCACCAAGGCCAGGCCGATCCCCACCGGAAAGGCCACCGACATGCCCGCGATGGCGATGGCGGCCACCAGGAGGATGTTGGCTGCATTGAACACCACGCCGCCCAAAAAGGCTGAAACCAAGCTGCCCGGGTCGGCCTGAGCCAGATCGGCCAAGAACGCGCGGCCCGAGCTCCCCCAACTGCCCAGCGTGAGGGCAAAGGCCACCGACATCAACAAGACGCCCAACACGTAGTCCCAGTAGTAGAGCTCGAAGCGCCATGTGCGGCCCGCCAGCTTCTGGGTGTTGGCCCACGAACCCCAGCAGAGCATGGTGATCAAACACAAGACGACGGCCAGCGGGTAGCTTTGCAGCACGAACATCGACGACCTCCCTCTCGGCAAATGAGCAACCACAAGGCGAACGGGTGCCGGGCCTCCGGCAGCAACGCCAGGTTGGGGCCGAGTATATCGGCCACCCCGGCAGGGGTCAATCGGCGCAGCGAACCCGGTCGTCTGCGACCGGGCGCCCCCCCGGGGCCGGCAGCCGCTGCGCCGCGGACCTTGACGCCGGCAGGAAGACCCGGCAGAATTGCCGCTTCCGCCGCAGGCTGCCAAGGGGATCCTTTCCGCCAGGAGACAAGCCATGTTCAACGGTATTTTTCGCGTACCCCAGCCGGTGAACGAACCGGTTCGGGACTATGCGCCCGGGACGCCGGAACGGGAATCGCTCAAGGCCAAACTCAAGGAAATGCTGGATACCCAGGTCGATGTGCCCATGATCATCGGCGGCCGGGAGATCCGCAACGGCACTTTGGGCCAGATCCGCTGTCCCCACGACCACCAGCATCTGCTGGGCAACTACCATCAAGGCAACGCCTATTTCGTGGAGAAAGCCATCCAGGCGGCCAACGAGGCCAAGCCGGACTGGAGCCGCATGCCGTGGGACGCACGGGCCATCGTGTTCCTCAAGGCAGCGGAACTCTTGGCCGGCAGGTACCGCGACGTGCTCAACGCCGCCACCATGCTCAACGTGAGCAAGACACCGCACCAGGCGGAGATCGATGCGGCCTGTGAACTGATCGACTTCTGGCGATTCAATCCGCACTTCATGCAGGAGGTCTACGGGGACCAACCCCTCTCGACCAAAGAGGCCATCAACTACATGGAGCACCGGCCCCTGGACGGCTTCGTGCTGGCCATCACCCCCTTCAACTTCACCTCCATCGCCGGCAACCTGCCCACCGTACCCGCCCTGATGGGCAACACCGTGGTCTGGAAACCGGCCTCGGCGGCTATGCTCCCGGCCTACTACATCATGAAGATCCTGGAGGAAGCGGGCTTGCCCCCGGGCGTGATCAACATGATACCGGGCCCGGGGCCGATCATCGGGCCTGCGGCCCTGGCCCATACCGACCTGGGCGGGATCCATTTCACCGGCAGCACGCGCGTCTTCTCCACCATCTATCTGGAAGTGGGCAGCGATATCCGCAAGTACATCTCCTACCCGCGCATCGTGGGCGAAACGGGCGGAAAGGATTTCATCTTCGCCCATGTGAGTACGGATGTCGATGCGCTGGTCTGCGCACTGGTGCGCGGGGCGTTCGAATACCAGGGCCAAAAATGCTCAGCCGCCAGCCGCGCCTACGTGCCCGATACGATTTGGCCCGAAGTGAAAGAAAAGCTGCTGGCCGAGGTGGCCGACATCAAGATGGGCGACATCTGCGACTTCCGCAACTTCATGGGTGCGGTGATCGACCGCGAAGCGTTCGCCACGATCAGCGGCTACATCGACTACGCCAAGAGCAGCCCAGGACTGGAAATCCTGGCCGGCGGTGGCTGCGATGACTCCACAGGCTACTTCATCCAGCCCACGGTCGTGTTGAGCGAAGATCCGAAATCCCGGCTCATGGAGGAAGAGATCTTCGGTCCCGTGTTGACCATCTACGTCTACCCGGAAACCCAATACGACGAGACACTTCAACTGTGCGACGAGACATCGCCGTACGGCCTGACCGGATCGATCTTCGCCCAGGACCGGGCGGCGATCGTCAAAGCCATGGACGCGCTGCGGCACGCGGCCGGCAACTTCTATGTGAACGATAAACCGACCGGGGCCGTCGTCGGCCAACAACCCTTCGGCGGCTCGCGCGCCTCGGGCACCAACGACAAGGCCGGAAGCTGGCTCAACCTGGAACGGTGGGTCACCCCGCGGACCATCAAAGAGACCCTCGTGCCACCGACCGACTTCCGCTACCCGTACATGGCCGACGAATGAGCCGATCCGCGGAAATGCCGACGACCACCGCCACGGAGGCTGAGTGGCCGCCGTGCGGGCTGCCTCGATTTGCCCCCTCGCTTGCATGACGCTGTTCACCATCCATGGGGACGGTTGGCCCCGCATGCCCTTCCCCGTTCGCTGGGCCGGCCCGGTTCGCATTGATTCGGATCGCCCCGGGCGAATAATTTATCCCGAAGATCGTTTGGTTTTTCCGCGTGTCGAGCTCTTCCCGGGTCCAGCGCGGAAATGTCCAACCGTGCGCGGTACAAGGTTGTCAACAAAGCCGTCGTTCCTGTTGGGTGAGCTTCCGTCGCGGCCGTGGCGGGCTCGAGGCCCGGGCGCTGGACGCCAGGGCAGCGGCAAACACTGGCTCGCCTGGAGCGGCGGGTGATTGCCTGCAAGAACGACGGACACTCGCTATTGGGCGAAAGGTCATGATGAATTGTCCGAGGAAGCTGGGCACAGCTGTGGCGGTGTTTGGGTTGATGATCGCCGGGCAGGCGGCGCTGGCCCAGTTGGGTGGTCAGGCCGGGGCGTTGGGCGGTTTTGGGCAGTCCGCCCAGCCGGTGGTGCGGATCGAGTCCCAGTTCACGCCGCCCGCAGGTGGCCAACCGGGCCGGTTGTTCATCACGGCGGTGATCCAGGACAATTGGCACATCTATTCGCTCACCCAGCCGCCCGGGGGGCCGGTGGCCAGCAAGATCGAGCTGGAACCGTCGCCGGCCTACAAGTTGATCGGCCCGTTCCGGGCCTACCCGCCGCCGGAGAAGAAGGTCGAGCCGCTGTTCGACAACCTGGTGGTGGAAGGCCACCAGGGCCGGGTCACTTGGCATGCGCCGATCGAACTGGCCCCAGGCGTTCGCGCGGCGTCGCTGCGGATCCGGGGGCGGGTACGCGCCCAGCCCTGTGATCCCAACTCGTGCCTGCCGCCGCAATACTTCCCTTTCGAGGCTGCTTTGGGCCCCGGCGTGCCGCTGCCGGAGTCCGAGTTGGCCATGGCAGCGACCGCGCCCAGCCGGGAGGCTCCCAGTCGAGCGGGCGGGGCCTCGTCGGTTGCCACGGAGCAGCCCCAGGCGACTCCCCGTTTCGACCCCGGGCAAGTTGAGCCGGTGGAAGCCGTGGAAGTGACGACCTTGGCCGCGGCCTTGCTGTTCGCCTTTGGCGGCGGGCTTATCCTGAACGTCATGCCCTGTGTGTTGCCGGTGATTGGGCTGAAGATCCTTTCTTTTTTCTCCCAGGCCGGTGAGAACCGGACGAGGGCCTTCCTGCTCAACGTCTGGTACTCTCTCGGCCTGCTGTCCGTGTTCCTCGTCCTGGCGGCCTTGGGCGTGGGGCTCAGTCAGATGTTCACTGAACGGCTGTTCGGGATCATCATGTCATCGGTGGTCTTCGTGATGGCCTTGAGCCTGATGGGGCTGTGGGAGCTACAGCTGCCCAGCTTTCTGGGCAGCGGGGCGGCCCAACAGATCAGCCAGCAAGAGGGGGCGGTGGGCGCCTTTTTCAAAGGGATCGTGACTACGCTGTTGGCTATCCCCTGCGGGGCCCCGCTGCTGAGCCCGGCGCTGAAGTGGGCAGACGAACAGGTGCGCGCCGGTGCACCAGGCAATGTGTATCTGGCCTTTGCCATGATCGGCGTGGGTATGGCCAGCCCCTACTTGGTGATCGGGGCCTTTCCCGAGCTGTTGCGGTTTCTCCCCAAACCCGGGCAGTGGATGGAGACGTTCCAGAAGGCCATGGGTTACTTGCTCCTTGTGGCCGTAGTATGGATCCTCTACTTCTTGCCCATGGAAGATGTGGTGCCGACCATCGCGTTGCTGTTCGCGTTGTGGATGGCCTGCTGGCTCATAGGCCGATTGCCTTTGACTGCCAGCCGCCGGGCCAAGACCACCAGCTGGATTCTGGCGACGACCGTCGTGGTGGTCACCGCCCTGGTCTCCTTCTTCCCTCTACGCTCGGCGATGCGCAATCGGCTGGAGAAGTTGGTGGCGGCCGAGTTCCACGCGGACGACTCGGACCAGAAGACACATCTGCCTTGGCAGCCCTTTGACCGGGCGGTGTTCGATCAATTGGTGGCCGCCAACAAGACCGTATTGATCGATTTCACCGCCGACTGGTGCCTGACGTGCAAGACCCTGGAGGCGATGGTGCTGAACACGCAACCGGTCAGAGAGGCGGTCGATCGTTACGGGGTCGTTACCTTGCAGGCGGATTGGACCCACGGGGCGCCGGAGGTGACCGAAATGCTGGAGATCCTGGGCAGTAAGCAGGTCCCCGTGGTGGCCATTTTTCCCGGCGGCGCGCCGAACCGTCCTGTCGTCTTCCGCGGCAGCTACACCCAGGCGGCTTTGCTCGAGGCTATCGAAAAGGCCGCCCGCGCGGCCCCAGGTCCGCCGGCGCAAGCGGCGTCGGGTCGTTCGGCCGGCGGTTGAAGGACGGCCGGCCGCGCCCTCGGGGGCACAGTACGAGAAAGGCGGACGCGTAGGTGGACAAGTTGCGTTCTTCAGCGGGGCGGCTGCATGCTGGATGTTGGTCACCGGGACGTCAGCCGGCACAGGCAGCGGGCCGGGCACCCCCGGGGCAGGCGAAACCGGCCAAACTGTGGAAGGAGATCGACATCGGGGACTACCGGGGAAGCTTTCCGTGTCTCGGCGATCTGGACGGGGACGGGCGGTCCGAAGTGGTCTCCGAGCTGTGGGAAAAAGGCAGGCCGGTGCTGTAGGTGCTGGATGGGGCGACCGGCCAGGTGGAAGCAGTGCGGCCCTCGCCGCTGGATCTGGCCGTCCGCGCCGGCAAGCGAAGCCGCTGTCACCCGGTGGTGCGTATCGCTTGGCTGGAAGGCAAGTCGGCGCTGCCGGCCATCGTGCTGAAGTATGAGGCGAGTGGCCGGGTGAGTGGCCGGCCGTGGCGCCGGATGCTTCGCTGCGCATCCTCCGGCAACTGAGGGCTGGGCCGAATGCGGCTGGTCATCTGCCGACCGTGGCAGATCTGGATGGGGACGGCCGCGGCGAGGTGGTGCCTGGTACGCTGGTGATCGACGATGACGGCGCTGTGCTCTGGCAGGCCGAAGCGCCCAGCGGGACCGGCGGGCGGCTATTCCACTGGATCCAGGCCGCCCACCAGCAGCAGCCCCTCCAGCTCCACGGTGCTGGCCCAGAGTTCCCCCAGGCTGGTGAGATACTCCAGTTGAGCGCCGAAGTACGTACGCTGAGCGGTCAAAAGCGCCAGAAAACTGAATTCGCCGGCGCGGTAGCCGGCGGCGATCAGGTCGAGTGATTGGCGGGCAGCGGGGAGGATGGAGCGGGTGTAGGCGTCCACTTCGCGGCGGGCGTTGGCGTACCGCTCGAAGACCTGGGCCAGCTGGGTGCGCAGGGCCAATTCGATCCGCCCCAGTTCCCGCTGGGCGGCCGTCAAGCGGGCTTGGGCAGCCAGGATGTTGCCCTGGTTGCGGTCGAACAACGGCAAGGGCAGGACGACCTCCAGATCGACGACGGTGAACTGCGCGGCGTCGTCATATTTCACGGCCGATCCGACCTCCACATTGGGCACGCGTTCGGCGTACTGGGCGGCCAGCTCGCAGCGTGCCCGTTCCACCTCCGCCCGGGCCCGGCTCAGTACCGGGCTTTGCGCCAGCAGCCGGCCCAGGATGTCTTCGAACTGGATAGCTGGCAGTTCTTCCAGGGCGGTCTCGGCCAATGGGTGGGGCTCCAGCTGGGGCCGTCCCACCACGGCAACCAAGTGTTGCCAGGCCGCGCGGTACCGGTTTCGCGCCTGATGGTAGCCCAGCCGTGCCATTTCCATTTCGATCCGTGCCTGGAGCACATCCGCCAAGCTCACCTCTTGGGCTTGGCGGAGCTTTTCGGTCACCTCGACCGCTTGTTGGCTGATGCGCACCAATTCGTCGTTGGTCTGGACCAGTCTCTGGGCCACGAGCACCTCGTAGTAGCGGCTTCGCACGTCGTTGAGTATCTTCAGCTGCTGCGCCTCCAGCTGCCAGCGGGCTGCCTCGATGCCGTGCCCTGCGGCGGCCCGGGCGAAACGCCGCTTGCCCGCTGTAACGATCTCCTGGCTCACCCCGCCGCCTTGCAGGCCAGCCGCGCCGTCGTTGCCCATCTCGTCGGCGACGTAGTTGAGCGACGGATTCGGGTACAGGCCCGCTTGAACATAAGCCCCTTGCGCGGCCCGCACGGCCATCCTCGCCTGGACCAACGTGGGATTGGACTCCAAGGCCA
>DQVB01000487.1 GCA_015661985.1 Planctomycetota bacterium
CGAGCTCACCGGCCGGGCCGCCGTGGGGGCCGCCTCGCGGTACTGCCCCAACGCCTTGCGCTTGGTGATTCCCACCGGTGAAAACGCCACCTCGGCACGTCGCGCCCCATCAGACGCCACCGGCGGCATGTCCTTGTCGGGCCGGATATGGCTGACCACCCCTTTCAAGCCGTGCGGTGTTCCCAGCTTGTCGCCGACACGAAGCGGCCGGACTCGCTGGAGCTCGAAGACCAACAGCTCGCGCCATCGGAGCATGCGCAACCGTCTTCGCCGGACTTCGATCAGCCTCACGTTTTCCTCCACGGTTGCAGCGGGCAGCGCGATCTCCAGCCAGCCATCTTCCGCCCTCAGCTGGCTCGCATCGTGGCGCCGCAACCCCAGGGCAAACAAATCGACGTAGGCTCGGACCAGCCGTTTCCGCGTCTTCAGCTTTCCAGGCTGTGCCACTTCCACCCGCGCGCAAATCGCCGGAACGTGAACGCGCACCTGGAACCGATCCCGTCGAGTCAACTTCTCAGCCGCGGAGCGCGATACCACGACCGCATCCTCGTGCGTCCAGCCGTCCATGGCCGAAAACACCGCATTCAGCTTCACAGCGCAATCGTCTTCGCCCGCGTTGCGGCCCCTTGCATCCGAATCGGAACTCGGATCCCGTTCGCGCCTTCCCACCGGCACCGCCCGGGATTGCAAAGCCGCTCCCAGCATCAGGCGGCGCGGTGCCGTATGGAGCCGGTACCGGTTGGTCATCGTCGCCGGGCCCCACGACAGCGCCTCGTCCGAGCGAACCAAAGTGCCATCCTTTCCGATCTCCCAGCCGTGACAAAGATAGCGAGTCAGCCCGGCCCGTGTGCTCTCCGGCGTATGAACCGGATCCAGCCCCCAGACCCACTCTCGCATTTCATCGGGGAAGAAATCGGGCCGCCGGGAAGCGTCCAGACGATCCTTGTGGCCCGAAAACCGCAACGCTTCCACACGCCGCATCGCCAGCTCCGGCCGCAGCGCCAACCCTTCGTCGATGGGGACCAGCCACCTTTTGAGGATCGAACGCAGGGCACGATGAAAGCCATCTTCCGCCGAGCCGGGGCCGGTCACCCGGGCGAGCCAATCGAGCAGCTGATCGGCGCGCAGGAACCGCGTCCAGCCGCCGGCACGCTCCCGCCACGTTTCCCGCCGCCACGCCGGCGCTGCACAGGCCCCTGCCTCCGTGTGATCCCGTGAGGTCTCCTTGCCCCATGGCTTCCAGTAGGCGAGCACAAAGGGCAGCACGCAGCGCTGGGTGGCGACGGGAAACAGCCCGTCCCCTTCCGGTTCCAACGGGGGTTTCCGCCCCTTCCGCTCAAACCATTGAACAAAGTAATCCCTGTTGTCCCGCGGCATTTTCCGCCTCGCCATCAGTTTCCATCATCCCCGACCGCCGGTTTCCTTCGCCATCCGTACGACCGTTCCGCGCGGTCCAGGGCCTTCCAATCCCGGCTCGTCCATTCCTCTCCGGCCAGTGTGACGCCGTCGCCAGCGCCCTTTTCCAGCTCAGCGGCACAGCGCAACGCCCCCGCCCGCGTCGCCTTTTTCCCACGACCCGCCGGATCAATCAGCGCCTGGACCGTCATCACGTCGCCGTTGGGCAATTCGATCGCAAAGCCTTTGAGCCGCTTGCCGAGCCCTTTCAGCCGCGATTGCAGCGGCTGTCGAACTTCCTCCGGCATGTAGCTCAACAGACGCTCGTCCGAGCCGATCGCCGGGATCTGCCGCCAATCCCCGGGCGCGGTCAGGCGACAGCCGTGCCGCCGCAAGTGTTCTGCCACGGCCTCGGCAATGTACCGGCGCCACCTGGAGATTCCCGCCTGCCGAGCACCACCTCCCCGCTGCCCCACCTGATGCACTCGGTATTTCTCATCGATCCAATACCGCACCAGTGGCCGTGCCCGGATCAGCAGGTCGCCGATGGCCGGCAACCCGCACACCGGCGCCTGCTCGGCCTCAAACAGGTCCGTCTCTTCTTCGTCGTCAAGCCAGATCTCGCTCTCGCCCACCGCTTCGCTCTCGGGGGGCTCTTTCGGTTCCTCCTCCGCCCCCGATTCCTCCAGGTCGTCCCTTTCCAGCTCCTCGTCGAGCTCTTGTTCTGAAAACTCGATAACCTGTTCCATGGTCTGCCGCGCCGCTTGCTTCTGGTGCTGCTGTTGCCGCTGCGTCTGTGCGGGTCGATGTTCGAGTCTCATGCGGCCGCCCTCCTCGACAAAATTCGCCACAACCGAATCGCACCCCTGTGCCGCCGGGGCGCCCGTTACGAGCCGACAGGCCCAAACATCACACCGTAGTGCGACACCCCAGCCCGATCCTCCGGCCAGGCCCACACCGCGCCGAAATCCACCGGCCATGCCCGCCGACCGCCGCGGCGCTCCGCCCCGGGGGAACGCGCCCCAAATTGGGGGGGTCGCAGCCAACGACCGATGCGCATCCCGGAGAATCACCATACTACGGCCTCCACGCGATGGCAATTCCGCCTCGACGCCCCTTGGGCCAGCCTGCCGCGCGGCCAGACACAGGGCGCAGATCGGCTGCACGCCGCCAGCCGAAAGGCGACGTCCCGGTGCGGCCGTGGGGGACGACGCCGTGCCAGTTGTTCTCCATCCTACGAACAGTACGGCCGCATCCTTCGCAATACGGCGAACGCCGCACCGGCGTGCTGGCCGCCTCCGGCGGCCGGCCTGGTCGGGTCGGCATGGCGTCTGATCGCCATAAGTCCTTGTCATGGTTGACCTTGAGGGCGGCGCGTCCGGCCCGAATCCAGAGGGCCACTGGGTCGGCTCCCGAGGCGACACAATTTCCCTACATGACACCACGAATCAATCCGTGCCCACCACGGAGACTGTAGCAACAAAACAGGGGGGTTCACCACCACGTCACGTGGCGAAGCCTTTAACCGCAGAGTGCGCAGAGTCCGCTGAGAGAATTGAAGAGACGCTCCGTGCACACCTCTGCGTTCTCTGGGGCCAGCAGCTGCGCGAAAAGAGCCA
>DQVB01000341.1 GCA_015661985.1 Planctomycetota bacterium
CACCGCATGGTGGGTCCGCGCTGACCCATCGGCCAGCCAAGCTCTGGGGACTATAACAGCATCCGCCGGCCCGTTGATCATCGCCTTTCATCGTCAGCTCGACCAACCCTACTTGCTTTTCAACCCTCCCGGGCCGTCCCCTGCCCCTTGACAAGGCCCATGCCCTGTGCTAGTTTGTGTGCCGGATTGGGGCAATTCGGGTCAACGTGCCAAACGGGCCGCCGCGCCACGAACGTGGCTAACTGCTGACCCAACAGCAGGAATTGGTCGGAGGCTCGTATCCCTTACCGCAATAGGCTTGCCGACCGCCACGACAGCTCGACGCCGCGGCCTGAACAGCCTTTGTCCTCTCGCCAAGCGTTGGAATTGGTCCTCCCAAGGGACGTGCCAGGGTCAAGCGGAGATTTTGTGTAGAAGAAAGAGTTCGGGAGAGTGAGAATGGGATCACTAGTCACTGCGACGTGCCAATGCGGTGTGGACACCAGCATCATGATCGGCGGAGGCATGGCTGATTTCATGACCACATGCTACTTTCCTTGCCTTTGTGAGCACTGCTGCACTGTTGTAGAGGTCAACCTTCTCGCCAAAGAAAAGCGATGCCCGCAGTGCAAAACCACGAAAGTCATTCCATATGACGATCCGGCGCTGTCAGAGTGTGCAGGAGAGCGCACGGTGGCGAGCTGGAACATGGAGGAGCAACTCGGAAGAGAGCTGAAATTGACGGATGGGAACTATAGATGCCCTCAGTGCGGCCAGATGACCCTTCGTTTCACCGACAGCGGCTGCTGGGACTAATGAAGGAAATCGCGAACAAGGCCGCTGCACTGGACGGGGATTCCGGTGCGCTCCATCCGCGCCAGTGAGCTTTGTCGTTCGTCGCGACCCCAGGTGGTCGCGCCTCCGGACACACCGATGTACGACGATCCCGTGAGGTAGACCTTGGCGAAGCGAAAGAAGAACACGCAGAAAGCCAGTGGCGCCACTGTCGGCTTCGAAGCCCAGCTTTGGCAGGCGGCCGACGCCCTGCGCGGCAGCATGGACGCGGCCGAGTACAAGCATGTGGTCCTGGGCCTCATCTTCCTCAAGTACATCTCCGACGCCTTCGAAGAGCTTCACGCCCGCCTCGAAGCCGAGCGCGACGAGGGTGCGGACCCCGAAGACCCCGACGAGTACCGGGCCGAAAACGTTTTCTGGGTGCCTCCCAAGGCACGCTGGATCCATCTCAAGAATCACGCGAAACAGCCGGCGATCGGCCGGCTCGTGGACGATGCGATGGAGGCCGTGGAGCGCGACAACCCCTCGCTCAAGGGCGTGCTCCCCAAGGACTACGCCCGCCCCGCGCTCGACAAGCAGCGGCTCGGGCAACTCATCGACCTCGTCTCCAACATGCGGGTGGGTGACGAGGAAAGCCGCTCGAAGGACATCCTCGGCCGCGTCTACGAGTACTTCCTGTCGCAGTTCGCCAGCGCCGAGGGCAAGAAGGGGGGCGAGTTCTACACGCCGCGGTGCATCGTCCGGCTCCTGGTCGAGATGATCGAGCCTTACAGGGGCCGGGTCTACGACCCCTGCTGCGGCTCCTCCGGCATGTTCGTCCAGTCCATCGAGTTCATCCGGGCCCATGCGAGCGGCAACAACAACGGCGGCAAGGCCAAGGGGGACATTTCGATCTACGGCCAGGAATCGAACTACACCACCTGGCGGCTGGCCAAGATGAACCTGGCCATCCGCGGGATCGCCGGGCAGATCGCCCACGGGGACAGCTTCCACAACGACCGCTTCCCCGACCTCAAGGCCGACTACATCCTCGCCAATCCGCCCTTCAACGTGAGCGACTGGCGCGGCGAGTTGCTTCGCAAAGACAAGCGCTGGAAGTACGGCGTGCCGCCCGCGGGAAACGCCAACTTCGCCTGGGTACAGCACATGATCCACCACCTGGCGCCAAGGGGCATCGCAGGTTTCGTGCTGGCCAACGGTTCGATGTCTTCGAACCAGTCGGGCGAAGGTGAGATCCGTAAGAACATCATCGAGGCCGATCTCGTCGACTGCATGGTCGCCCTGCCCGGTCAGCTCTTCTACTCGACCCAGATCCCGGCGTGTCTCTGGTTCCTGGCGCGGGACAAACGTAGGGGCGGGTCGGCGACCCGTCCGTACAGGGACCGGCGCGGCGAGGTGCTCTTCATCGACGCCCGCAAGATGGGCCGCATGGTGGACCGCACCCATCGAGAGCTGACCCATGAGGACATCGAGCGGATCGCCCGCACCTACCACGCCTGGCGCGGCGAGAAGGACGCCGGCCGTTATGAAGACGTCCCCGGTTTCTGCAAGAGCGCCACGCTCGAGGAGATCCGCAAGCACGGCCACGTGCTCACCCCCGGGCGCTACGTGGGCGTGGAGCCCGAGGAGGACGACGGGGAGCCCTTCGAGGAGAAGATGCGGCGGCTGGTGGCGCAGCTCCGCGAGCAGCAGGCCGAGGCCCGCCGGCTCGACGAGGCCATCGGGAGGAACCTTGCCGTTCTGGGTTTCCTGGAGGATGAGGAATGACACCCGAGGCCCTGCGTCGCCTGATCGAAAGCGGGGAAACCCTGCTGGTCGAGTTCAAGGGGGAAGAACGGGCAGCGCTGTCGGACCGGGAACTGGTGGAGACCGTAGTTTGCCTGGCCAACCGGGCTGGTTCCGAAAACGCCTGGTTGCTGGTCGGAGTCGAGGACGACGGCCGCATCACCGGCGCGCGCCCGCGCCACGAAGGAGGACATACCGACTCCCGACGTCTCGTGGCGCTGATATCCCACCGTACTCGTCCCTCCCTGGCGGTGCGCCCATATCTGGTTCCGACCGCCGCCACCTACCGGCGGCTCGGCCAGCCGGCCGAGTACGTTCGCCAGCGCGCATTCGAGCCATTACAGCAGAAACAGATGGTGCTCCAGTACGTGGAAAGACACGGCCGCATCACCCGCCGGGAGGTGGCGGGGCTGTGCCGCATCAGCGGCCCCCAGGCGTACCGTCTGCTAGACCGCCTTGCAAAACAAGGGCTTCTGATGCGCGAGGGCGTCAGGGGCCGCGGAGTCGGGTATCGAAAGGCTACGGAATGAACGCGATAAATGCACGGCTGACCAACAAAAATGCACGCGTGCATTTATTTGCGCGATCGTGCATTTTCCCGCTGCCCCCTCGTCGCGGTCTCCTCCGGCTCTTTTGGTGGAAAGATCCTCGCTGGGCCAGACTCTCACGGCACGGCTACGTGCTCACGCCCAGGCGCTACGTCGGCGTAGCGCCCGAGGAAGACGACGGGGAGCCCTTCGAGGAGAAGATGCGGCGGCTGGTGGCGCAGCTCCGCGAGCAGCAGGCCGAGGCCCGCCGGCTGGACG
>DQVB01000125.1 GCA_015661985.1 Planctomycetota bacterium
AGCCGATACGTATTGGGATCAAGCCCTGGGGCACCTGGCCGGCTGGCACAATCTCCAGCCGCACGCCGGTCATCTCTTCCAGGTGCCACCGGATTTCCTCGGCCGCCCGCCGTTCGTCCCCCTTGGGATCGGCCGGCTCCCGGCGCCGCCTTCGCGTCTCGGGCGGCACGGTGGCGCGAAAGGCCTTTTCGGAAAGGACCAGGACGGACCGCGCCTGGCCCTTTTCGATCAACGTTACCGCGGCGCCGCGCGCGGGGATGGCCGGCGCCGCGAAGACCGCCCAGCCTGCCGCCAGGCTCAATAGGCCAGCGAAGCGCCAACCCCATGTGCCCCGGCACAACGCAGCCCGCTGATTCGTGGGACGATCGATCCCATACATCTGTCGTACCTCCCTCCGATGGGCACGAAAGGGCTCTGGAGTCCTGCTACTGACACATGCGTGCGCTGGGCACGCATGTTTTGCGTTTGTCGGTGGCAGGCTGGAAGCCTGTCCCACCTTAGATTCTCACCTCGTCACTTCTGCGCGCTGAGCGAGCATAGTGCCCAAGAACGACCAATGCCGAACGTGCTGCGGGTTGCGACCGATTACAGGAAGAATCGCCCTCGAGCGTGGAGGCTTACCACGCGGGAGCGGCACCCTGTGCCACCAGAAGGGTAGCCATCTTCTCGGAGTCTGCTCACGGGGACTCTCTTCGAGCAGTAGCCATTCAGGCATTCGGATTTCGACATTCCTTCGTCATTCGTCCTTAAGCATTCATGCGGACCATTCCTGGCACGGCCGGCGTGCTTCATTGCCACGCAGGTCCGGCGCGCGGGAAAAAAACAGGTCTGGCAGGGTGGCACAAATGGGCCGAAGGTCACGTGGGCCCACCGTTTTGTGTTCACAGTTCCGTCCAGCTACCGGGGCTGGGGGCCGGGTAGCGGCCTTCCGCGTCGGGCTTCAGGGGCGGCGGCGTATCGTCGGTCATTTCATCCACATCGGGACACCACTGGAAGTCGGACTTCATGGCTTCGTCCCACGTGATGATCTTGCCCGAATGCACCGCGGCCCGAGCCATGATATCCGCCAAATTGGACAGGGCTGCCCGGCGTGCTTCGTTGTGCGGCCGGTCCTGGCGGATGGCTGCTATCAGGTTATTCCATTCAGCCTGCCAGGGCGTGTAAGGGTCCTTGGGCGCTTCCCAGTCCATATTGTCCGGCTCCATCCGCTGGTCCCGGTACGTGCGTACCGTCGGGGCGTGGATGTTGCCGGAAAACTGGGCCGCGCGTCGGGTGCCGTGCACGTAGGTGGCGAATTCGTTGTGGCAGTTGGGCAGATAGCGGGCGTCGAAAATCGCCTTGGTGCCATCGGCGAAGGTGAACTCCGCGTGGTAGGAGTCCAGGTTCTGGGCCCTATCCGTGCTGTTGGGCGCCCGGCCGCCGATGCCATGCGCCTTGACCGGATAGGCATCTTTGAGCCAGCAGATCTCGTCGATCTGATGGATGTCCATCTCGGCGAACAGCCCGCCGGAGACCCAGAAGAAGCGGACGAAGTTACGGATCTGCCAGTGCAGTTCTTTCACTTCCGGCGGTTTCGCGCGCAGGGGGCCGACGGGTTGCATCCGGTATCCGCGGATCAACATGAGAGGCCCTAGAGCCCCGTCGCGGATGCGTCGTATCAGTTCGTGGCGGGCCGGCGAGTGGCGGCACATCAGGCCGGCGGCGATCTTCAGGTTCTTCTTCTCCGCCTCTTCCCCCGCCCTGATCACCCGCCGCACGCCGGGCGGATCGCAGGCGAAGGATTTTTCCATGAACACGTTGATGCCCTTCTGCACGGCGTATTCCAGCTGGAGCGGCCGCCAAGCGGCGTAGCCGGTGAGCATGGCCACATCGCCGGGTTTCAGGCAGTCAATGGCGTGGCGGTAGGCGTCGAAGCCGATGAAGCGGCGCTCCGGCGGCACATCCACCGCTTTGCCGAACTGTTTGCTCAGGGCCTTGTGGGAGGAAACCAGCCGGTTCTCGAACAGGTCGGCCATCACGTACAGTTGGATCGGCCCGCCGTCGGGGACGGACAGCGCATTGCCCGCCGCGCCGGTACCGCGCCCGCCACAACCGATCAGGGCCAACCGAATCGTGCTGTCCCGGGCTGCGTGGACGCGCGGCGCTGCCAGGGTCGCCAGGGCCGAGCCGGCAACCGCGCCGCCGACGGCCAAAAAACGCCGCCGCGAAGTTCCGCCGCCCGACTCGAAAACCGAAGCATGCTCTTGGTTCATGATCATCCTCCCGCCAGTTGTCTGGATACGAAACGGACCAGCTGCCGCGGCGGCCACAGGACCAGCCACCCAGCGTGGTACCGGACACCGCCTCCAATTTGCGCCGACTCCCGGGCCCTTGTCAATGCGCCAGCCAGCCAGTCCGTCACGGCCCTGTGCTGAGCTTCAGCCATCCAGGGCGACCGGAAGCTACGAACCGGGACCTACGAAGCCGTGGCGCCGGCCCGCTGCCAATAATCCATCTCCTTGACGAACTGGTCGAACATGACACGGGTCATTTCGGGCTTGACGCCCAGCGCTTCGGGGTCGCCGTAGTTGAACACGATCAGGCCGCCTTGGGGCGTGCTCCAATGGCGGACCAGTCGGCTGGCCTCCGCACGCACCTCGGTTTCCATCCCCCGCGGCAGCGTGGCCTGGATGTCCACCGTCGTCAGAAAGCAGACCTTCCCGCGAAACCGGCGGCCGAACTCCTCCAAGCCGTACGCCTGCGGCTGCTGCATGTTGAGCACGTCGACGCCCAGCTGGATGAGCCGCGGCACCAGTTGGTTGATCCGCCCGCAGCTGTGGAGGATGACGTGCCAGCCGTGGTGGTGGATGGCGGCGAAAAGCGCTCGGTACCGATCGGCGAAGAATTCGTCGAACACCGACGGGCTGACGAAGATCCCCTGCTGCGTGCCCCAATCGTCGGTCAAAAAGATCCCGTCGACCCGCGGGCCGAAGCGACGTGCCAATTCATCCAGCTGGGCCAGCTTGAATTGGAGGATCATCTCCAACACCTGGTGGACTCGCTGCGGCTGCAGATAAAAATCCTCCATCACCGCCGCAAATCCCCGCAGCATGTGGAGCCGTTCGATGAGGTTGAAGTGGCAGGTGACCACCACATAGCGATCTCCCGCCTCGTCCAGCAGCGGCGGGATCCGTTCGAAATAGAACGGATCCCGCGGGTCCGGCGGACGGTAGTGGTCCAGGGCCGACCAGTCAGCCAGCGGGTGGCCGATCACTTGGCCCATGTTCTTCTGCGCGGTGCGGACCCAGCGACATTGCCAGTCGTCCGGGGCGGCGTTGTCGAAGAACCATCCGGCCTGGGCCCGGTCCATCTCCCAAATGTCCCAGACATCGTCGGGGGCCCAGGCGACCTCGTGCTGCCAGAAGGCGAGGCGGGGCGGGCTCCGGAACTCGATCGCCCGCTTGACGATCTCTCGAGAAAGCACGATCCATTCTCCCTCACCGCAAGCTGATCCGGCCGGGGGGGCCTCTCCGCGCCATGATATCGCCCCTGCGTGCGCCGCCTTCGTGGGTGGCACGGCCCCGTGCCGATTCTCTCCACCCCACTGCCCCCTCGTAGTGCTTCCACCCTGGAGATGGCCAGGGCCAGTCTCCGCGGCTTCGCCGATCAACCCGGCTACCCGGCCGCAAGTATACCCTGTTTGGTCCTTCTTTGTAAGAGGATGTCACGGCGGGAGGAAGCGTCGCGCAAAGGACAGCTCGTCACAAGGTGCGTGCCAAAACCGGAGCTTGAGCGCGAGTGCAACAGCGACGGGGGCGGCCCTGTCCCGCAGCCTTTTGATACGAGGCGGTCCAAATCAGAGTTCAGGGGAGCCTGAGCTTTGCGGGGGGCCCTCAGTAGACGCATTGTCGGGCGGCTTCGGCAAAGCTGCGCAGCTTCTGCGGCGGCGTTTCGAAGAAATGGTCGCTCAGCGAGCAGATGTAGCCGCCGTTTGCGCCCACCCTTTCGAACAGCTTGTGCACTGTTCGGCGAATCTCTTCGGGTGTGCCTTTCGTCAATACATTGTGCTGGTCCACGCCGCCGATGAGAGCCACACGGCCGCCCGTCTTGCGAGCGAAATCCCACGGCTCCTGGTTGCCGCCCACACTGACAGGGGCAAGGGTTTCGGACACATCGCACCCGTTGGCGACGATGTGCTGTTCGATGCCCAGCGTACCGCCGCAGGTGTGGTAAGCGATGAGGAACCCCAGCTCATGTAGTGCGTCGTGGAGCTTGCGGTCGTACGGCAGGCAGAACTGCTCGTGGATGGCCGGCGAGATCACCGTCGAGGAGGCAGCACCTCCGCCCGTCTCCACAAGATCGAACTTGGCCCCCTTCATCGACTCGACGAACCGCAGCTTCTTTTCCAACAGGATGCTCAGCAGCCGGTGTACCCAATCGGGCTGGTCGAAGCACCGCATGATCAGCTGGTTGACATCCATCAAACAGCAGGCATGCTGCCAGCAGCCGGCCTGGTCGCCCCAGACGAACCCGCGGACGATCCCCAGCTCTCCCACCTGGTCGTACAGCTCGCCGATGGGCTCGAGATCCAGCTTGGGCACCGGCATGTATTTCGCAATCAGCTCGATATCCTCGTCGCGTTTGATCAGATACTCGGTGATCCAGGTGGTCATCCGGTTGCCGGCCGTCTTGTAGCTCAGCTTTCCTTCCGGTGTGCGGATGGTGTGGTGGACGATGCGGTTGCCGGGATTGCTGCTGACGATGCGGACTTCGTCTTGCCACTCGGTGGTGGAGAATCGGGCGAAATCGGCGTCCACGAGCCAGAACTGCCCCATCGACTCGAAATACTGAATCTGCGCATCCAGTCCAAAGGCCTGAAAGGCCTCCAGCGCGCTGATGCCGCCGAGGTGCTTTTCCAGGTGGTATGTCTGCCACTGATGAACCGAGACAGGCAACCGGTCGGGCTTGTCCTTGTGCAGAGCGCACAGCATCCGCTGCTTACTTGTCATCATAGTGTCCGAACTCCTCGATGGCGTCGAACATGGCCAACACGTTTTCCAGGGGCGTTTCCTCGAGGATGGTGTCGTGACTGGCACCTGCCACGTAGCCTCCGCCGGGCTTCATGATGTGCAGCACTTCCCGTGTTTTCTGCCGCACAAGCCGGGGCGTTCCCTTGATCAGCACGTGGTGCGAATCGATGGCACCATTGAAGAGTATTCTCTCACCGAACTGCTCCTTGAGCCGCACCAGATCCATTCCCCGGCACGAAGGTTGTATCGCGTGCAGGCCATCGACGCCGATTTCCACAAGCGCCGGGATCAACTCGGCAAACCCGCCGCAGCAGTGCAACATCACCTTCAGCCCGTAGGCGTGACCCAGATCCACCAGGCGGCGCAAATGGGGCAACAGGAACCGACGAAACATCGCTTCGCTGAGCAGTGGACCGTGGGCGCTGCCGAAGTCGTTACCCATGAAGAAGATGTCGATTACGTCGGCCGCCGCGTCGAAGATCTCCTGGTTCACTGCCATGTAATAGTCCACGATGTGTTCCAGCACGGCGTCGACCAGCTCGGGCTGGTCGTACATCTTCAGGTACATGTTCTCCATGCCCAACAGGTCAATCAGATCGTGCCAGAACGGTGACCAATCGCCTCCCAGAATGGCGTACTGCCCGCTGTAGCGGGTTGCCTGCCGGCGGATGTCCGAAGCGTCGATCCAGGCCGGATCAGGCCAGTGGTGGTTGTGCACTTCGGCAAGGGAGGCGGCGGCGAGCGGATGTGAGAGGGGGTGGCCGTAGCCCAATCCCGTGCGCTGAACGCCAAACACCGTGCGGTAGGTCGCCTGCGGTGAAAGCTCGAACTGTGGCCCGACGTAAGCGGCAAAAACGCGGCGGAAGTCGTCTCCCAGCCTGCGCCGCAGACCCTCGTCATCCAGCCCGAGCTGCTGCTTGGCCTTGGCCCAGAACTCCTCCGACGCTCCGCACCAGGCGGGCACGCGATCCGGTTCCCGGTGGGCGAAGGCAGTGAGGACGCGCTGTCGCGAGTTCACGGCTTGGCCTTCTGTTCAGTCCACGCTGAGGCTGTCCGACGAACCATCAAACACGATCCTTGGCAAGCAGCGTTGCTCCTGCCCGTGGCTGGAGGATCAACGAGCCTTGAACAACTGAAACTCGCCGATCAGCGGATTGACGGTGGTCTTCAGCACATGCAGACGCACGTACCGGGCAGTGACCGGAGCGAACCGGACACTGAAACCCTCGCCGATCGTCGAACCGCGGTGGAACGTCTTCCACCGTTGGCCCTGTTTCGCCTGAAGCTCGAACCGGCGGATCCGCCCGTAGGGCTCGTTGATCCAGGCGCGGTCAAACGTGCACGGACGACCCAGGTCGACTTCCAGCCAGGCTGACTGCACACCAGGATTGAACGTCCAGCCCCGGGCTGGGTTGCCATCCACCGCATACTCCGGCCGGTAACGGCGGGTCGCCTTGGGGTCGCGATCATACACGTGCGATGCAGTTACCTTCCGGCCGAACGTCAACGGTCCCCAATCGGTAATCGGCTGCGGCTCGATGTCCGACGCTGGGCCGTCCAGCTCCAGCGCGATAATCGTATCCAACGGCCGGCGGTATTCGGCGGGCACGGATATCCTGATTTCCTTCGCCGACTGCTCAATCGTGGCCGTGCCGCCGGTCAGCAACCGCCAGGAGATGATGTTCTTCGGAATGGGCGGCAGGCGCAACAGGTCTTCGTGCCACTTGAGAACGTGCACATAGATGGTGTCGTCCCGGCGTGTGCTCACGCAATCGAGGCCCCAGAACGGACCACCACGGGTCGCATAGATGCTCCGGCCGTAGGGCTTCAGCCACTGGCCAATCTGGCGGAATCTATCGGCCTGGCGAGGCTCGATACGACCATCGGGCATGGGGCCCGTATTCAGTGCAAGGTTGCCGTTGCGGCCCGCGCAGGTCACCAGCACATCGATGCACTGTTTGAGCGACTTGATCTTGTCGTTCGGCTTCCAAGCCCATTGCGTGCCGAGCGTCATGCAGGTCTCCCACGGACGGTCGAGCTGAAAGGGACCGATGCGCTGCTCGGGCGTGTCGAAGTCCCCCGGCAGGCCGCAGCGGTTATTGATCACCAGCCAAGGCTGAAGCGTGCGCATCATTCGGAACAGCTCTACCGCGTTCCAGTCCTCCGGTTTTCCGCCCAGGTCGAACCAAAAACCGTCGATCCGCCCGTAGTTGGTCAACAGCTCTCGCACCTGCCCGTGCAGGTATTCGATATAGCGGTGGTGGTTTCTCGTTCGATAGTCGGGATGGTGCCAGTCGGGTTGCGAGTAATAGACGATCAGCTTCAGTCCGGCCTCGTGACAGGCCTGGGCAACGTCGGCCATGACGTCGTGGCGCCAGGCGGCTTCTGGTGATGTGCTCTTGTAGTCCGTGAGCTTCGAATCGTACAAGCAGAACCCGTCGTGATGCTTCACCAGGAAGATCATGTACTTTGCCCCGGCCTCTTGGGCGATCCGGACCCATTGTCGAGCGTCGAACTTGTCGGGCTTCCAGCGCTTGTACAGATTGTCGTATATCTCGACCGGCGTCGGACCCTGACCCTGACGCACCCGAAACTCACCGCCCCGCGGCGCCCCGCGCGACCAGCCGATCTCCAGGCCCGTCAGGGTCACCGGCCCCCAACACACGAACATCCCGAAACGCATGTCCTGCCAGGCCTCGATTGCTTCGGGCCTGGCCGTCAGCATGTCCCAGTCGTTCGGCGGCGCCGCTTGAGCTTCCATCGGCTGCGCACCCAGGCACATCACTGCCGCAACAACAGCGGCAAATGCAGCCGGAAGGAGCAACGGACAAAACGCTGCACCAGTGGGCGACCGCTGCAGAGATCTCATCGACATCGGTTCAACCCCCAAGTCTCACAGAGAACCGACCGGCCGGACCAGGCGCCCCGCATTATCCTCCGGCCAAGCCCCACTGACCACCCAGCAGCGCAGTCCTGCGAGGACACCTTTGCGGCGCCGGGCGAGTACCACCGGCTCGAGGCGTTTCGGGACCGGGTCAGCAGATCAACCAGAGTGCCCCCGGCGACAGACCCCGTACGCGCTGAGCAGTCTCCATGCGCCCTGGAGACGTGCCATCCGAGCGGCTGCCACGACCCATGCGTTCGCGTAGCGGGCGGTTGGGCTCGTGCTCAAATCTCCAGGAACTCTTCAGCGGCCTCGTACATCACTGCCGCCTCTGGCTGCATGCCTGTCCACAGTTTGAAGTTGATGGCCGCCTGGGTGACCAGTATCTCCAGCCCGTCGATGGTTTCGCAGCCCCGTCGTTCGGCATGGCGAATCAAGTGCGTCCGCGGTGGTTCGAAGATCACGTCGGCCACCAGGGTGTTGTGGCCCAGGGTGGAAAAATCCAGCGGCAGGCGGGCCTCGGGGTCATCCTGGCCGATCGACGTGGCGTTGACCAAGAGGTCGGTTTCCTCGGGCAGGGCGTAATCGGTTTGCGGCACCGCCACCGAGGCGGCCGTCTGGAGCTCCTTTTCCAACAGTCGCACCAGCGCAGCAGCCGGAGCCTCGGTGCGGTTGACCACCACGATCTGCCCCACCTTGGCCCGGGCCAACTCGACGGCCACCGCCCGGGCCATCGGCCCGGCGCCGAACACGACGGCCGCCTTCCCGGTAGGATCTCGACGGCGGCCTATTGCCTCCACCACAGCCCGGCCCTCGGTGTTTTCCCCGACCAAACCTTCGTGGTCCCGGACCAAGCAATTCACCGCGCCGGCCAGCTGGGCGGTCGTGCCCAGCCGATCCAGGTGCTGGAGGATCGCCTCCTTGTGCGGATCGGCACAGTTGCCCCCAGAAAAACCCATCACACGCATGCCCCGCACGGCATCGGCCAAATCGTCGGGGTCTACCTCGATCGTCAGGTACCGCCAGTCCAATTGGTGGTACGTAAAGGCCTTTTCGACCATATACTGGGTGGGATTCCCGGCCAACGGATACCCCAGCAGGGCGAAAATCGGTTGGAGGGATGCACTCGGCACGTTCTGGATCGCTCCTCTTCAGTTCCGGCCCGCCCTGCTATTTTGCGCATCGGCCGCCTCGGATGCAATGCGGCCGCCTCGCGCGCAGTGCCGTGCTTCGTCTCGTCGCGCCGGCACCTCGCAGCTCGGCCTTCCCGGAGGAGAACGCCGTGGTTTCGCGCTGCGAAGCGGCGCAGCGGCTGTCGTGCGCCCAAGGTCCCTGGCACCCCAGCTTTCCAGCTTCGGGACCCCCAGCGCGTTGCATCAGAAACAGCCTGCCGGCCCCCGCTCTCGCTCGGCTGGCGCCGTCGAGCTTCTGCGGAGGTCGCGTATGTTCGGGGCTCGCACCAGCCAATCCTGCTGGGTCGTACCTGCCCGCCGCGACTCGGGCGCAGGCCGCTCGGACAAACCTCGCCCATCCGGAGTGCCATTGGGCAAGTGTCACCCACTTTGGCTTCGGCCGACGGCGGTGTTAACATGATTCGTGGCGCTTGTCGTGGTCTGCGGTGGCCCCGTATGGGGCTTTCTGGTTTTTTTCTGCTGCGGCCGAGGCGGGCATGGCGCCTGGGCGCTTTGGTTTGTGGCCAAGTGGACCCGTTGAGAGGGAAGTGATGGCGTACACGATCCGCGTGCAGTTCGCCCTTTGGCTCACGGTCTTCATGGCCGGCTTCGCCCCCACCCTTCAGGCGGCGGAACTGCGTGTCAGTCCCACGAAGCGTCACCTGGTCAAAGCCGGCAAGCCGTTCTTCTATCTGGCCGATACGGCGTGGGAGCTGTTTTTGAGGCTGGATCGGGAAGAAACCGATGAGTATTTGAGATGCCGGGCGGACCAGGGCTTCACGGTCATCATGGCCATGATTCTCGGGTTCCGCCCGGGTGAAGACGATCGCAATGCCTACGGCGAGCCGCCGCTTATCGGCAAGGATCCGACGCGGCCGAACGAAGAGTACTTTCAGCACGTGGACTACGTGGTCAGGCGTGCCAACGAACTGGGCCTCGTGGTCGCTCTCGTCCCCTCGTGGAGCGACTGGATGTACGAGTACGTCCGGCCCGGGCCGCATCCGTTCGACCTGAAAAACGCCCGCGCCTACGGCCGATACGTCGGGCGACGTTACAAGGACAGTGATGTGATCTGGGTCATCGGCGGCGATCGGAACCCGGAAGGATACGAGGATATTCTGCGGGCGATGGCCGCCGGGCTGGACGAAGGCGACGGCGATCGCGACTTGTTGATGACCTTCCACGGCGCGAAGCTCGGCAAACCGATCCCACCGGAAAACGTCTACCTCGAACGGCTCTGCTCGGCCTATCTCTTCGGCAACGAACCGTGGCTCGATTTCCATGGCGCCTATTCCGGCCATCAGTGGGCCTATCCAACGTATCGATTGATCCAGCAGCATCGGGCAGCGAAGCCTACACGCCCAGTTGTCGATCTGGAGCCCTGCTATGAGGACCACCCGTATCACCCGGATGGCTCCAGGTACTGGGCCAGCCCCTGGAAATGGGACGGCAAGACCCGTGGCACGGCCGCCCTGATCCGCATGCAAGCGTATTGGGCCATGGTGGCCGGCGCCGCCGGGCATACGTACGGTTGCCAGGATGTGTGGCTGTTCTACGACGGCCGAAGGACGGACAGGAAATATCGAGCCACCACGCACTGGCGCAAAGCGTTGGAGTTCCCCGGTGCCGCGGCGATGGGCATCATGCGTCGCCTGTTCGAATCGCGGCGGTGGCAAGAGCTGGTTCCGGACCAGCGCATGATCCCTGCCGGCCAGGCCCCGGGTGAGAGCCACATCCAGGCGGCCCGAGCGGCCGACGGGTCGTTCGCGTTCGTCTACATTCCACGCGGCAACAGTGTGACAGTTGACATGAGCAAGCTCAAAGCCCGCGAAGCAATCGTTCATTGGTTCAACCCGCGGACCGGCAAGGCGACGCGGATCGGCCGATTTCCCTGCCGTAATGCACGCGGTTTCGACCCGCCGACCTCCGGCCGAGGCCACGATTGGGTCCTGGTGCTCGACGATGCGTCCAGAGACTTTCCGGCCCCAGGCGTAATTGCAGAGCCAAAAGCCGAGGACAGAGAACAATGAACGAATCGAACATGAGGACCGTTAAGCGGCCCGGCGGTGTCTTGCGCCGGGAGTTCTTGACCGCCGTTGCCGGTCCTTGGGGAGCCATCCTTGTATCACCTGGTCGATCGGCCGGCGCAGCGCCGTCGACCGATAGCCGGCGGAGCATCTTTCCCGGCAAGCACTGGGCGAGGAAGTCCCCGGATGAGGCAGGGCTGGATGCCGGGAAGCTGAAAGCGTTCAGCCAGTTGGTGGGCGGGCGCGGATGCGTCGTGCGGCATGGCTTTTTGGTTTATTCGTGGGGCGATATCACGAGACGGGCCGACGTGGCTTCGGCGTGCAAGCCGTTCTACTCGCACTTCTTGTTCAAAGCGCTGGAAGATGGCAGGATCAGCAGCCTCGACGAAAAGGTGGTTCGATGGGAGCCGCGACTGGGGAGGATCAACAGGGCTTTGGGCTTCAAAGACCGCGAGATCACGTGGCGGCATATGGCCAACCAAACGTCGTGCTATGGGCTCGTCGAAAGGCCTGGCACGGCCTTCGCCTACAATGACTGGCAAATGGCCCTGTTCTGGGACACGCTGTTTCTCAAGGCCTACGGAGCGACCTGTGAGAACGTGGACGAACGAGTGTTTCACCCGCTGCTGACCGATTTGATTCAGTGCCAGGACGAACCGACGATGATGGCTTTTGGCACGCGTGACCGGCCGGGCCGGGTGGCGATCTCGGTCCGCGACTTCGCTCGGTTCGGATTGCTCTACTTGCACAAGGGCAACTGGTACGGGAAGCAACTCATGAGCCGCGAGCATGCGGTGATGGCGGTGACTAGCCCGCTGCCCAACTCCATCCCCCGGGCTGGCCGGAAAGCAGCCGAAATGATCCCCGGCCAGCGGTCGCACGGCTCGCGCAGCATCCCGGACAACCAGACGGACCACTTTGGCAGCTACAGTTGGCTGTGGTGGGTCAACGGCGTCGATCGCCGCGGCGTGCGGCTCTGGCCCGACGCGCCGCACGATACGTTCGGCGCCTTCGGCCACGGCGGCCCGCGCGCAATGTGGGTGATCCCCAGCCTGGACATCGTCGTCTCGTACAATGACGCGAAGCTCCGCGACTGGTGCAGTGGCCCGGAAAGCCCGACCAACCAAGCCATGAAACGGCTCGTCGCGGCAGTTCGCCGCCGGTAGCGGCAAGCGGCTTCGCCTGTCCCACGAGTGGGTGATACCTGGTGGGTGTCATTCGATGAGATCAGAACACAAACCACGGCGCTTGTGCTACGGAGGGAAACCAGCATGAGACAGGTTTCAGCCGCCTCGATGACCTACCTCGCGTTGTGCGGACTCTGCCTGATTTGCGCTGCCGAACCAGCGTGCAGGCTCGGCGAGCTTCGTACCGACTCGACGCCATACTCGATCAGCATCGAGTGGGACCTGGTGGGCGACAGCGACCATGATGGGACGTGTCAGGTGCAATATCGTCGGCAAGGCGCGGACAGGTGGCGGGCGGCGCTGCGGCTGTTCCATGTCGATCATCAGTGGTGGTACCACACTATGGTCCGAGAGAGCAATAGAGCGTTCGGTTACGACATGCGCGCATGGCGCGTTTGCAACGCAGGTCCGTTTCTCCCAGACGCACTTTACCCTCGTATCCGGGAGGCGCTGCACTCGGCTGCGACCGTTTGGCCGCGTTAGGCATGCATCACAAACTCGGCGAAGAAGCCATGGCCGCCGGGGGGGGCTCAGGGCCTGCCACCCCCGGGCCGTGGGATACCGCCGCGAACAGAGCCTGGCCGCGGTGAGCTGTTGACCGGCCCCGGCACGGCCGTTATACAAAGTGCGCCTGTGCCGGGATGCAGAGAGCGTCTCGGCTGCGTTTGCGTTTGGGATGGAGGCCATGGCTCCCTGGGCAGTTGGGCGGGGGCGTTCCCATGGCGCCTTCGGGTTTACCGCCAGCGCCGGAAAGGACGGCAAGGACGATGTTTGAACGGGAAGTGAATCCCCAGCGGGTGACGGAAGCCGAGATTGTGGTGGTGATCCCTTCGTACAACGAAGCGGACTCCATCGCGCACCCCACGCGCATGGCCGACCAGGGCCTGTGTCGCTATTTCGGCGGCAGGAAAAGTGTGATCATCAACACGGACAATGCATCGCCGGACGGCACGGAGGAGGCCTTTCTGGGGACCGAGACGCAGGTACCGAAGATCTACATCACGACACCGGCGAACACGCCGGGCAAGGGGTGGAATTTCGCCAACGCCTTCCGCAAGAGTTGCGTACTCGGAGCCCGGGCCCTGGTTTGCGTGGACGCCGACCTGTTGTCGATCACGCCGGAGTGGATGCAGTACATGGCGGGCCCCGTATTGGACGAAGGCATCGATTATCTGGCTCCCCTCTATGCCCGGCACAAGTACGACGGAACGATCACCAACAACATCTGCTACCCGCTGATTTACGGGATTTTCGGCTGGGATATCCGCCAGCCGATCGGTGGCGATTTCGCCCTTTCCGGACGGCTGGCCCAGCATCTGGTCAGCGTGCCCTGGCACCGGACCACCCACCACTACGGAGTGGACATCTTCATGACCATGAACGCGCTGTTGGGCGACTTCCGGGTGGCTCAGGTGGGGCTGGGCTCCAAGGTCCACAAGCCCAGCGCCCCGAAGCTGGGACCGATGTTCGTCCAGGTGGTCAGCACGGCGCTGTTGACCGTGGTGGAGAATTTCCACCGGTGGAAGGACGTCACTTCGGTGAGGCGGACGCCGGTGTTCGGGTTGAGCGAGTTGGGGCCGGCCCAGGAGCTGGAGGTGGACCGGGACGCCATCCGGCGCAACGCGGTGGAAGGGTTCAAGGCCACGCGCGAGGAGCTGAGTACGTGTTTGAGCCGGCCGGTGCTGGAGCGGGTGGAGCGGACCTTTGCCGAGCCGGATGGGCCGCGCATCGATACCGAGCTGTGGGTGGATATCCTGTTCGACATGATCGTGGCCTTCGGCCGAGGCGAAGACCCCCCGCGACTGGCCGAATCGATGCGGGGTCTCTACTTCGGCCGCGTGTACAGCTTCATGAACGAGACGTGGGAGCTGTCCAGCGCCGAGTGCGAAGAGCCGATTCGACAGCAGGGGGTGCGGGTGTTCCAGCGGCGAGACGAGCTGCGGCGGCGATTGGAAGCATTGCGGTGATGGCTTGGGCGGTGCCCGGCGAGTGGTGGGTGCCACGGAGACGGCACGTCGCTGTTCGACCTGGCGGACGGGCCGGGCTCGCCCCAGCCGTCGGACATCCGCCCTGGCGGCCCGATCACAGCCGCTACCGACCCTCACAGGTCATCCAGACCGGTGAAGTGGGTGATCAGCGATCGAAGCTTGCGCCGCAAGACCGAGTAGCTGAAGAACTGCTTGCCCAGCTGGAAATTCCGGTCCACCATCTCCTGGCGGTAGGCGTGGTCTTCGATCACCCGGCGGACCTCTTCCAGCACACTCCGAGTGAGGAAGCCGTTCATCGCCACCACGCGAAACCCCTTCGGCTCAATGTCCGAAATGAAGATCGCGTACCGGTTCACCAGGACCGGCTTGCGGAAGTAGAAGGCCTCCAAAAGCGCGTTCCCGAATCCCTCATAGAGGCTGGGATAGGTAATCAGGTCGGCTTGGGCGTACACGTCGGCCAGACTGATGCCGTCGTCGCTGGCCGCCCCTGTGGTGGCCAGTGGGTCGGCCGAGCGGACTTCGGTGTACACGAATCGCAGGTCAACCCCTGACTGCTCGGCCAGCTCAATCAGTGCGGTGTGGTACTCCTGTCCTTCATCCCCCGTTTCATGGGAAACAATAAGCTTGCAGCGGGGGTTCCTGAGCTGGGAAACCAGGGCGATCGAATGTTCGATACCCTTGCGGGGGACCACCCGGGTGGGCTGCAGGATCATGATGTCGTCCGGTTCCAGTCCGATGTGTTCCCGGAAATCGATCTTCGGCCGGGGTGGGTCCCCTTCTGCCCCTTCGAAATCGAGCACGTTGGGCACCAGCACCGAGGAGAGTCCCTTGCGCCATGCCAAATCCTGGCGGGCAAAACTGTTGATCGTCGCATGGGCGATCGACGGCAGCGTGGGGGGGAAGGCCATCGTCAGGATGTCCTCCACGGCGTTGACCGAGAAACGGGGCCGCTCCCAGTAGAAATCGTGGTGGTGGGCGATGGTGGGAATCCCTGTCTCGGCGATGAAGTGGGTCAGGGCCACACCGAGCGGGATGTGCATGGGGATACACAGGGCGTTCTGGACCACCAGCATGTCCAGCGAGAATTTCTCGACGAATTCGTACAGGGTGCCCTTCAGGAAATCGGCCACCTCAAAGATCTTCCGCGTCACGTCCGAGCGGCGGACGCGTGTGCCGAAAACCCGTTGGTTGATCCATACGTTGTCCGGGTGATAGAAGTAGGCCTCGGGCACCAGCATGCTGACGGCCGGGTCCCGGTCGAGCTTGCCCGCATACCAGTAGCTGATGTGCTTGTGGTCCCACAGGATTCTGGCCCACTTGGCACTCTCCAGAGAAACACCGTCGGTTCCTGCAAAACGCGTGGAAATGAAGCCGATGTTTTGGGACACGGGACTGGGGTCGCTGCTCAATAGGATGGTTATTCTGGCCCAAGAACTACAATCGGGCTCCGGGAGGGCCCGCCTGTAGCGGGATCGGACAACTTGCCCGTACCCGCGAAGTCAATCTACTAGTAACAAATAACGCAATCGCTCAACTCGGCAAGACGAGTAACGATCAGATCGGGGCGGATTCCCGCCACCAGGGCCTCATCCTCCCGCGACCGGTAGCTGCGGCGGTCCCCGGCAAACAGTGCCGTGCGGAACCCCACTTGGCGGGCCGGCAGCACGTCGTTCAGCATGTCGTTGCCCACGTAGAGCACTTCGCTGGGCGCGATCTCCCGTCGCTGCAGCTCCTCGGCGGCCAGCCGATGCATGAAGGTCCCCGGCTTGGCCCTCCCGTACTGGTACGAGTAATACTGCAAAGCGGGATCGAACCCCAAGTCTTCCGGTGTCCTGCCCACCAGTCCCACGAACAGGGCCGGCGTGTAAAACTGGGCGTTGCTGATCACCCCCAGCAGTTTGCCATGGCTCCGCAGCCGGGCCAAACAGCTTTCCAGCCCTGGCATGGGCCAGACCGGATTGACCCTGGCTTCGTACTCCACGGCCAACCGCCTCAGCTCGTCGTCGGTCCAGGGGCCCCCGCAGATCAGGGCTTGGTCGGCCAGCCCCGCCAGCACCTCGGCCCAGATCCGAACCACATCGACCTCGGGATAATCGACGCCCTCAAGTTGCAGCTGCCGGTGGGTGCAGCGGATCCGCTGGGCGAGAAGATCCAAAGCGACCTGGGGACGGCCCCGAAGAGTCATGCCACAGGCGGTCAAGGCTTCACGCAAAGCCTCCTGGCAATCCGACGCCCCGCACGTGCCCACCTCTCCACTGCCGCTAATCAGAAGTGTGCCATAGACGTCAAACAGCACGGCCCGCAGCCCCGGCAAAGGCAAGAGCTGAGACGGACAGCCGACGGGCTCCGGCTCCAGCGGGCGGCTGAGGCGGCGAAAGATCTCGGCATACTGGTCGCACATCGGCACAAAAGGCTTTCCCCATGATCCATCGGGCGGCTGCGCTGTCCCGTGGCCGAAATCGTGCCCGCTGGCTGACCCGTTGTCAACCAATCCCAGGATGCTGCGGAGCCCACGATCAGGTGAATCCTCCCCGCCGCCCCGGGCCGTGAACCGTTTGGGCAAGCGGGCAACGAGGCCTTTCAGCTCCAACCCGGCGTCGCCGCTCAGACCAAGGCGACCAGCGTGGTCAAGCCGATCGGCTCCCGACAGGCGAACCCCTCGCCATACTTTGTCCCGATGGCGAATCCCCAGACGGAGGCAATCTCACGGAGCCGATCCAGGATCGTAGGCGGCTGGCTGGGCCGCCCCTCCACAAATTGGCTGCGATAACATCGTATCGCCGCCAGCTTTTGCTCCCAGTGCTCGCTGATGTCGAGAATAAAGGCAGGTTGGGGGATCTGGTGAAGATGGAAGGCGTAGTAGTAGAAGATCCGTTCGGGGTAATGGGGTGTGCCGGGTAGATCCGTTTTGGTCAGTTTGGCCCAGAACCGCGCTGCTTCCACCAATTCAGTGGCAGCCACATGGTCGGGATGTGCGTCCACCCAATAGGGTGCGAAGACCCACCGTGGGCGGGTACGGCGGAATACGCTGGCCACCTGGGCCCGGGCGTCCAGCGTATGCTCGAGGCGGCGGTTGGGCAGCCCGAGATTCTCTCGCCAATCCAGCCCCAGGACCCGTGTGGCCGACTGCGTCTCGCGGGCACGAACCTCTGGGGCACCGAAGGGGGTAGGTTCCCCAGAGGTCAGATCGAGCACGCCGACTCGCCAGCCTTCGGACTTCAGTTTCAGGATAGCCCCGCCAGCGCCCAATTCGGCGTCATCCGGGTGGGGTGAGACGACCAGTACATCCAGCATCCCTTGGCTCCTCGATCGGCAAACCGTTCGAGGAGCATTCTACGATCTTCGCCCCATCGGGTGTACGTGCGGCAGCCGTAACAGCGCGGCCCGTCGGCTCTGCTCGACCCGGGGGCGTTGGTGGTCCCAGCATCCATGCGAGTCGGCGCAGGACGCTTCCACACCCGGCGCGGGGCCACTACAATCGGCCGGGCAGCCCGGGTGTTGGCTGGTGTGTTTGTCACGGTCGCTGTCCAGTCGACCGAGGCGGCTCGGCCGGGCGCCAGCGGAAAAGCCAAACCGTCTTCGGTACGGCGCGGCAGACAAACTGGAAAGAGACGCCCCAGCGGGAAGGACGACGCAGATGAACGTGCTGGTGATCGGCGGTGGTGGAAGGGAGCATGCGCTGGCCTGGAGAATCGCTCAGAGCCCGCGAGTCGAACGGGTGCTGGTCGCCCCGGGCAACGCCGGGACGGCCGAAGATGCTGAAAACGTAGGCGTTTCGGCTACGGATTTTCCCGGCCTTGTCCGTGTAGTGCGGCAGAACGATGTGGAGCTGACCGTCGTGGGCCCCGAGGCACCGCTGGCCGCGGGCATCGTGGACGCCTTCCACGCGGAGAACTTGCGTGTCTTCGGCCCGACGAAGCTGGCCGCGGAACTGGAGGCCAGCAAGGTCTTCTGCAAGACCCTGCTTCGCAAAGCCAACGTGCCCACAGCTGAGTTCAGGACGTTCGACAGCGCCGAGGAGGCCAGCCGGTATCTCCAGGATCGGGAAGACATGCCCGTGGTGGTCAAAGCCGATGGGTTGGCTGCGGGCAAGGGTGTGATGGTTTGCGACGATCGCCACCAGGCCCTCGACGCCGTACGCCGCATCGCTCAGGAGCGTCAGTTCGGCGCCGCCGGCGACCGTTTGGTGATTGAAGAACGGCTGCACGGCGAAGAGGCCAGCGTGCTGGCTATCACCGACGGCCGGACGATCGTCACGCTCCAGCCGGCTCAGGACCACAAGCCGGCCTACGACGGGGACAGGGGGCCCAACACCGGCGGCATGGGCGCCTATTCACCCGCCCCGGTCGTGGACGATGCCATGCTGCATTGGATTGAAGAACACATCTTCGTCCCCACCGTGCACACGATGAACCGCATCGGCCGCCCCTTCCGTGGCGTCCTCTACGCCGGGTTGATGATCACAGGCCAAGGCCCCAAAGTGTTGGAGTTCAACGTCCGGTTCGGCGATCCGGAATGCCAACCGCTCGTGATGCGCCTGCAGACCGATCTGGTGGAGCTGCTCGACCTGGCCGTCGAGGGAAGGCTGAACGAGATCGACGAGCTCGAGTGGGACCCGCGTGCGGCCGTGTGCGTGGTGATGGCCAGTGAAGGGTATCCGGGACAGTACAGCAAGGGGCATCCGATTCGGGGACTGGATGAGGCGGCCCAGCTGCCGGACGTCAAGGTCTTTCACGCTGGGACGAAGCGCGCCGACGGCCAGGTGGTCACGGCCGGCGGGCGGGTATTGGGCGTGACCGCTCTGGGGGAGAACATCGCCCAGGCCAAACGCAACGCGTACTCGGCCGTGCGCTGTATCCGATGGCGCGGAGCTTGGTGCCGTAAGGACATTTCGGACAAAGCCCTCCAGCGACCCCAGGTACCTGGGTCCAGTTGACCGGAGAGCAGCAAACAGAGGAGGAAACGACGGCCCGCCGAGCCTGCGTCGGCCGGGCTGAGAGGCATGGGCGCGTCGCGCCCTTGGCGTTGGCGGAAATGCCCAAGGGGCATCCAGGCAGATCGCCGAGGGAGGAGCCATAGTGAGTGAAACGTTGCGAGTGTGGGTGGCCGGCGCAAGTGTCCTGTGGGTCGGGTCACTGGTCTCCGCGGCCGAGCTGCTTCCGAGCGATTGGCTCCGGCGGTGGCAGTCACCGCCGGCGGAGGATCGCCCCCTTCAGATCGTGCACGGGATTCCCCCCGGGCGAGCCACGCCTGAGGGCATGCGTTACTACCTCCAGCGCGGGCTGGGCGGTATCGTCTGCAACGTGGCTTTCGATGATTATCTTCGGTCCGAAAGGCAGTGGCAGACGCTGGTGGCGGGAGTTGAAGCCTGCGCCCAGTTGGGCATGGTGGTTTGGCTTTACGACGAAGAGGGCTATCCCAGCGGTGCGGCCGGCGGACTGGTGTTGGCCGAAAACCCGGCCTACGAAGCGACCGAATTGGCGTACGACCCGACGCGAGACAACCCGTTCATCATCCGGCCGGCGTACGAGTTCACCCACGCCAGTAACAATTACTATGCCGCGCGCCGTTATATCAACTTGATCGACGACCGCGCCGTCCGCTCGTTCATCCGCCATACCCACCAGGCCTACTGGCGGCGACTTCGGGACCATTTCGGACGCACCATCCAGGCTGTGTTCACCGACGAGCCGTCGTTGATAGCGGTCAACATCGGCCAGATCCCCGAGGACGCGCGGCGCCGGGTGCCGGTGGTCGATCCGCCGGACGCCGCGGTGAGGCCGTTGCCGCGCGTACCCTGGTGCTACGACCTGGCCGATCGATATCGGCAGCGCTACGGTGAGTCACTCTTGCCGCGGCGGCGCAGTCTGTTCGAAGGCGACACGCCGGAGGATCGCCGGGTGCGGCATCAGTTCTGGGCGTTGGTGGCCGAGTTGGTGGCGGAGCGCTATTTCGGGGCCATTCAAGGGTGGTGCGCTGAGCACCGGATTGCCTCGTCGGGGCACACCTTGCACGAGGAGTCGCCGCTCCATCAGGTGCCCCTGGAGGGCAATGCGCTGAAGATGCTCCGTCTCATGGACGTCCCGGGCCTCGACATGCTCAGCTCGGACCCCCAGGTGGTTACCTACGGGGCGTGGTTGACGGCCGCGCTGCCCAGTTCGGCAGCACTGTTGAATGGGAGCCGCCAGGTGATGACCGAAGTGAGCGATTTCAGCCAGAAAATGCGCGGCACGGGCCCGGCCGAATTGGATCCGATGCAGGCCACGGCGGCTTGGCAGGCAGCTTGGGGTGTGACGGAATTCACGCTTTACTACCGCCCCGAGGATCGGCCACCGGAGACGTATCGCGCGTACTGCCAATATGTGGGCCGGCTAAACGCGATTCTCAAGCCCGCCCGGGTCGAGCGGGATGTGGCCGTCTACTACCCCATCGAAGATCTTTGGGAGGAGTACCGACCTGTGGCCGAGCCGCTCACGCTCCGGTCACAGTCGCGGCGAGCCCAGCGGTTGGTTGGTTCTTTCCTCCGCCTGGGACGGTTGTTGGTGCGGAACCAGGTCCCCTTTGCCGTAATTGACCACGAGGCCTTGAGCGAGGCTCAGGTGACAGCCGCCGGCAGGCTGGCCGCCGCCTCCTCAGCTTTTCAGGTACTGGTCGTACCGCAAGAAGTCCAGATGCCGCCGTCCGCCGCGCGCACCGTCCGGCGATTCCACGAGGCAGGAGGCAAGGTGGTTGCCGACGACGGATCCACGGAGGGTGAACTGATGGCCGAGCTGTTCAAGGCCGTCCAGCCGTTTTGCCGCATCGAGCCGCGATCGGAAAAAGTCGTCACGGGACGTTTCCGGCGCGACGGGCGGCGGATCCTGCTGGTGGTCAATGTGGATAGCCAGCCGTACTCGGGCCTCTTGATGACCTCGCCATCGTGCCGCTGGCTGGCGCTGGACCCAGCCACGGGCGAAATCCGATACGCTGAGACTGACGCCGACGGCCATGTGCGACTTGTGCTGGGCACGCATCGGGCCGTCCTGCTGGTAGAAGAGCCACCCCGACAACAGCGCGGCGCGGGTGACCATCACTGATTGGCCCAGAGAGTTCAATGCGATTCAACAAACCGTCTTCCGCCGACCCGATCCGTGTGTTTCCCGGCAGCTGCAGAATGCAAAAAGGAGATCGCCCATGATTGGAACGTCCCTGGTTACCCTTTGTCTGGCCTGTGCCGCCGCCACGGCCGACGAGTTTGCTGTCCTGCCGCGCCAGAGCGCGGCTGAGCCACGTGAGATGATGCACACGTATTTGATGGGGCGTGTCCGCCAAGCGTTGGACCGCCGCGTGGAGGAATACGAAAAACTGAAAACGCCGGAGCAATTGGCCGACTACCAGCGCCGCATCCGGGAGTTCTTCCTCGAATCGTTGGGCGGTTTTCCGCAGCGCACGCCGCTCAATGCACGCGTCGTGGGCAAGCAGAAGCGGGAGGGGTATCGGATCGAGAAGATCCTCATGGAAAGCCAGCCGGGGCATTTTGTCACGGCCGTTCTGTATCTCCCCGAGGCCGAGCCGCCCTACCCAGGTGTGCTTTTTCCCTGCGGCCATAGCGGCAACGGCAAGGCGGCCGAGGCATACCAGCGCGGCTGTATCCTCTTGGCCCTGAACGGCCTGGCAGCCCTGTGCTACGACCCGATCGATCAGGGGGAACGCTTCCAGCTGCTGGACGAGGACGGCAAGCCGGTCATCGGCGGTACCACGGCCCATTCGGTGCTGGGGGTGGGCAGCGCGCTGCTGGGCCGCAACACGGCCACCTTCCGCATCTGGGACGGGATGCGCGCGCTGGACTACCTGACGAGCCGGCCGGAGATCGACCCGATGCGCATTGGCTGCACGGGCAATTCGGGCG
>DQVB01000644.1 GCA_015661985.1 Planctomycetota bacterium
GACGGCGGTCAACACGACCACGCCCCACAGCACACGGACCGGGTAGTCGTCCCGGCCTCGGCCGCGGGCCTGGCGCAGCCCTTCCAGCAGCTCCGCGTCAGGGATAGTGGCCAGCAGTTCCTCGATGGTGACCAGGGCGGGATGGTCTTGCAGTTCGTCCCTGGGGAAGAGGGGGGTTTGGATGGACACATGCATGGGCTGGCTGTACCTCCGTGGGATTGGGTGTGGCAGGTTACGGGGCATGATGCACCGCAACCAACCCCCGCACCCTCCCCTGGTGGTCGAAAAATCCGAAAAGACCGCTTCCCCGCGGCCGAATCACGGGAAAACCCGAGCCCCCTGCGGGTAGGGGCCTTTTGGCCCCACCCTGAACCCCCGCGATCACCAGCACTTACGAACAGCGCATTCGGCTCGGCGCGCAGCCGCAGAGGTTGCACGAGAATATGGCCATGGGGTATCGTGAGACAGTGACAGGTGTGTCAGTGCCCGAGGAGCTCGGTGGGTGTCCTTGGAACCCCGTAATGGCGGAGATTGCCATGCGCTATCTCATCGTGATCCTGCTTGTGCTGGTCACAACGTCTGGGTGGGCGTCGGCCAGTTCGGAGTCGGTCGGCGCGGGTGGCAAGCACATCCAAGACCGGGTGGCCCAGCTGATCGAGAAATTGGGTGACGACGAATACCGCGTCCGCGAGCAGGCTCAGGAGGAGCTGGCGCGGATCGGCTTTGCCGCTTACGACCAGCTGTTGGCCGCCACGAAACACGAGGATTTGGAGATCGCCAGCCGAGCCCGGTATTTGGTGCGATTGATCCGCTACGAATGGACCCGCGCAGACGATCCCGAGCCGGTCCGCGAGTTGCTGGAAGACTACGAATTCCAGGATTTTGGCCAAAAAGCGGTTCGGATCGAGAAGCTGGCCTATTTGCCGGACGGCATGGGCGTGCCGGCTTTGTGCCGCGTGGTGCGCTTCGAGCAGTCGGAGCTGTTGGCCAAGTACGCGGCCACTCGACTGATCAACCGGGAGCCGCCGGGCGAAGTGGCGCGGGCCGAGTGGTTGAAGAGCCTTCGGGAACACCTGGGTCAGGGCAACACGACTGCCGCTCGCTGGCTGTTGACCTATGTCCGGTTGCGGGAGAAACCCGAAGCGGCGCTGGCTGAATGGCGTGAACTGGTGGCCGCCGAGCACGAGGTGATGGAGCGGACGCCCAATCTGAGCAGCCCGTCGATCGTGGCGGCTCTCGTGTATCGCCAGGCGGCGGCGGAGGCGGCCCTGGGGCGCCGGGACGAGGCGGAGCGGACGGCCGAAAAGGCCCGCACCCTGTATCCGGCGGACCGTGAGCTGCAGCAGCAAGCCCATCTCGAGACGGCCATGGCGCTGCAGCGACAGGGCTGGTTCGCATGGGCGGCAGCCGAGTACGAGTTGGTCTCCGAGTCCGGTTGGTCGAAGTACGCCTTCAGCGCCCGCAGCCGCTACGCCGAAATGCTCCACGACCAGGGCCAACACCTGAAAGGGGCTGAGGTGCTCAAGAAGCTCCTCCAGCCCGAAGATGCCCGGCTGCGGCGGATCATCGATAGCGCCCGGGAAAGCCTCCGCCCGCTGCACGCCCGAATGAACTACTTCCACGCGTGCCACTGGAAGGATCAAGGCAACACGGAGGAATACCGCCAATACCTGGACAAGGCCCTGGAGGCAGACCCGAACGAACTGGATACGTTGATCGCTTGCTACCAGCTCCCTGATCAAACGCCCGAATACCGCAACAAGATGGTGGCCGCCGTAAGGCGGGCCACCGAGGCGCTGCAGAAGGAGGTCGAAGCGGCCGAGTCGCCCATGGATCAGGCCTCGGCCTACAACCAATACGCTTGGCTGGTGGGCAACACGGAGGGAGACACGGACCTGGCCCTGAAGTACGCCCATCGCGCCGTGGAACTCGTGCCCGACAGCGGCGCCTACCTGGACACCCTGGCACACGTCTACTACGGCAGAGGTGACTACGCCAAAGCGGTCGAGTACCAGGAGCAGGCCGCCCAGGCCGATCCCCATTCGGGCCTCATCCGCAGCAAACTGGAACTGTTCCGCAAAACGCTGGAAGCACAGCAGCAGGAGCAGGAGAAGAAAGAGCCGTAGTCGGCCGGTGCCACTTTGCCGCCTCTTGCTCGCTCAAAGCTGTTTCAACAGTAACAGTTCGACACACGCGGCACGCCCAATGGCAGCCTGTCTCTCCCGAGCCGGGTCTTGCGACGGCGACAAACCAAGCGCGCTCGGCTCAGGGGAGCCAGGCTGCGCAAGTGACTCGGCTCAGGAGAGCCGGACTCCTGGGAGTGGCGCTGTCCAATCACCATGGGCGCCGCTGCCGCACCGTGGCGGCCCCTGTTCATCCGGTCATCGGCTCACGGGAGCGAACGGATCCTACAGCCCCAGGGCCCGGGCCATCTCGCGCCGGTACCGGGGAATGTCAACGGTATCCCATTCGCGGAGTCGGGTCAGCCCGCTGGCCTCCAGCGTTTCGAAGAAGGGCTGGAACCGCTTGGCCGCCAGCTGCCTGAGGGGCGCCGGTTTGTCCGGTGTTCGTCCGGCCTGACTGCGGGCCCGTTCCAGGATGGCATAGTCGACGCTCATGCGGGAAATCCGTACGCGCCGCAGTACCTCCGGCCGGCCGGCCACACGCCGCTCGGCATCTGCCCAAAGCCGATCCGCTTCGGCCAGCAGGGCGGCGCTCAGGTGCGGGCTGTCCGGCGGGGCCCAGATGTTGACATGGATGTTCTGCTGTTCGACCCGATCGTGCAGCAAATCCAGGTACTTGCCGATCGGTTCGGCCGCTTTGCCGTAGTAGCCATCGAGGAACTCCCGGATCGCCGTCGCTTCGTCGTAGTCGGGGTTCCACAGGAACTTGGCCGTCAGGTATCCGCCCAGGGCAGCCAGCTCGCTATGGGGAGTGTTGTAGGTATCCTGCTCGAAAATTCCCTTCACGTTGTGCCGCACGAAGAAGCGGATGTTGTCGTTCCGCACCCGCTGGTTGGGAAAAGGCAAGAGGTAGTGACGAAAGTCGGTCACATAGTCCCACACCCACAGGCGGCCGGCAACCTTGGCCCACCCGCGGATGTCCTCGCAGAACCTGCGGTTGGCTGGGCTGTCGCAGCTCTCCAGCGGATGGGAGAAGCAACATTCGATGGAACACAAGCGGATGATCACATTCGGCCGAGGTCGCATCGTCTTGGGCGGTTTGCGGGTCCACTGGTAGGCCAGCGTTTCCACCGCCTTGTCCGGAAACTCCTTCCCCACCGCCTCGGCCACCTGGTTGACCAGCTGGAGCACAGGGGCCATCTGCGTCCCCTCGCGGCGGGCCAGCGCCTGGCAACGCTCGCACTCGCAGTAGTTGTGCCAGTCGTTCTGGGAGACGGAGAAGACAAACGCGTCCGGCTGTCCGCGCATCGCCTGGAGGATCGCTTCGGTACACAATCGCACGACCTCCGGGTTGGTGCAACACAGCTGCGTGCGTTCCTTCAGCCGTTTGCCGCCCACCAGGGAAAAGTACTCCGGATGCTCGGCGAAGTACTTCTCCGGTGGCACGAGCCGATTGAACGTGTGCACGAAAAAGCCGCTGCCGAAACGGATCTTGCCGCCGTGCTTCTCCGTGAGCCGGCCGCTGCTGGAGTTGACCCGGTTGCGGGCGCACCAGTCGCCATCGAAGCAGTCAAAGGTGAACGGCTCGCGGTACTCCAGCACGGGCACCTGGCGCTCGTCCAACCTGGGCAACACGAGCCGTTCCTTCCGGGGAATGCGGCTCACGCCGGGAGCGAACCACCGGCAGCCGAAATGATCCTCCAACAGGCCGTACACGCCGTACATGTTGCCACGCAAACGGCCGCCGGCGATGACCAGATGCCGGCCCACCGTATGGATCACATAGCCCTCCGGGCCTAGCGAATCAAAATCGACCGCCACGCCCAATCGGCGGAGATGGGCGTTGTCGCCGAGGATGATCTCCGCCTCGGACATGGGCTGCGTGTCTGAAACGATAGGCAGCCGGGCGCCGCTCATCTGCTCGAGGAAATGCTGCAGCTCCTCGGCCCCGTGGCGGGTTGACGGCGATGCGTCGTCGGCGACGACGATCCGGTAATCCGACCGCCCCCGTTCGGCCAACACGATCCCTTCACCAGCCTCGGCGCCGGCCACGGCGACCGCCCACGCCCCCAGCACCAGACAACCCATCAGCCGTTCGAATCTTGCCATCGTCAGGTCCCTCCCCAGCAAGGGTGTTGGAGTCTTGCACTGCAGGACGCGCCCGCGGCGCCTTTGTTCGGCTTGCTCTCGAAGGCACCGGGACCCACTCCCCCACCGAACAGTCACCGCGGCCAAAGGTGAACGCCCGCCGCTCACCGCGCGTGCAGGGAGCGTTAGCGCATTGGTCAGCGAGCGATCAAACACGGCAGGGCGACTCGTCCGATCGTCTGACACGTCCTCCGTCCCGCACAGCCAGCAGTGTACGCTACCCTGCGTGCGGCCACAAGCGCTCGACCGCGCCAGGCAGCGTGCTGGACGGTGATGGCCCCGGGGACGGGGCCTTGGCGCGGCGCGAGGCCGCGTCCTCAGCGGTACGTCTCAGGATAGACGACCAGCTCCACGCGCCGGTTTCGCTGCTTGCCGGCCGCCGTGGCGTTGGAGACCACCGGGTGGTTCGGCCCGTGTCCGGCCACGTAGAGCTGTTTGGGGCGGAGGCGAGTGCGTGAGACGAGGATTTCGTAGACGGCCATGGCGCGGCTCACCGACAATTGAGTGTTGCTCCGCCAGAGGGCGTTCTGCACCGGGTCGCTGTCCGTGTGGCCTTCCACGCCGATGATCTGGTCCGGATATGCCCGAGCCAACTCGGTGCCAACCTGTTCGATCAGCTGTACGCCTTCCGGCAGCAGGTGCGCGCTGCCCGACTGAAAGAGGAGCCGCCCGGGCAATTCGACGCGGATCACGTCCCCGTCCCGGCGCACATGGACTTCCGGGTGGTCGATCTGTGGGAGGTTGGCCAGGTGGCTGGTGTTGGGCGTGATGGTCACCGCGCCGCGGCTACGCATCGAGGCGGTCAAGGCGTGGACCCGCTGCTGCGCCGCCTGTTTCTCCTCCCGCAGCTTGGCCAGTTGTGCGGTGACACCGCCCAACTGTTCCCGAAGCAGCTTCAGTTGGTCGTTCAACAACTGATTCTGCCGCTCGGTCTGGGCCAGCACGCTTTCCAATTCCTGGTTGGAATGGTCCAGGGATGTGGCCCTTTTCTGAAGCTCCTGGAGCTGGTGCGAAAGGGCCAACCGCTCCTGTTGGAGACGGTTGAGTTGGCCCTTGAGGATCATGGCGTTCTCGGCGCAGCCACCCAACAGGGCCAGCACGAGCCCGCTTGACCACCAGAGCGTTGTTGCCCACCGGCCCACAGCCACCAACTCCCTTCCTTCACAGACGGCGCGCAGAAAAGGCCCCCCAGGAACCGCGGCCGACGGCCGTCCGCAGCGTTTCGCTGGTGCCGCTGGCCACTGGCCGCCACGGCGCCCGCACAATGCACGGGCCGCCGCAGATTCCAAGATGCCCAAGACCCAGCCAACGGATCAATGCCGGTCACGCGGGGCCCGGAAGCCACCGGCGCGGAGACTCCCACGATCGGCGGGGGGATAATAGCGAGGCGGCCGGGAGCCAACAAGGCCGATTCGGGAAACCCGCATGCCGGGGGTAGACGTCTCGGCTTTCGGGCGGCAGGGACGACAAGACGCAAAAGGGGGCAGAAGAGAGGATCTGGTCACGTTATGGCAAGCTGCTGCTGAAGGGGCAATCTCGGCAAAGGCCCCCTTCGGACACGGGCGACCACCGGCCGTGTTGGGCTATCGGGGCAGCGGAGGCGCGCGCCGTGGAGCGGATACGCCCGGGTCCGGCGGCCGCAGGGGCAGGGGCGGGTGTGTTGGGGGCGATGCTGTGGCGCACACACCGGGTTATACTTGACCACAGAAATCCCTCCTGTCCTGGGTCCTATGGTCGATCGATTCTTCCAACTGCTGCTGATGGTTTCCTCGGCGCTTTTCTCCTGGCTGGGGATGATGGTGGTCCACGAATTTGGGCACGTGCTGCACCTGTGGCTGACCGGGGGCCGTGTGCAGTATGTGCTTCTGCATCCTTTGGCCCTCTCTTATACCCAGCCCGCTACGAATCCCCACCCGCTGATCGTAGCGGCCGGCGGGGTGATCTGGGGCTGTTTGCTGCCTTTGGCGCTCTACTTGGCCATGCGTCGCTGGGCGGCCCGACTGGCCTTCCTGGGGGCCTTTTTCGCCGGTTTCTGCTTTGTAGCCAACGGCGCGTATCTGTTGGCCGGGGCGTTGACCGCGGTTGGGGACGGCGGGGAACTGGTCTCCTGCGGCGCGCCACGCTGGCTGCTGATCCTCGCCGGGCTGTTCATCGTCGACGGTGGGCTGGACCTGTGGAGCGGCTTGGGCCACGATTTCGGGCGAGCCGAAGCGGCGGGCCGAGTGGATCGGTTGGCGGCCCTGGTGGCCACCATCGCCCTGGTGGTGCTGGTCACGCTGGAACTGTGGCTTTCGCCGCTCTGAATGCGTCGGGCGGCGTGGTCGCCCGTGCTTTCGCCCCTCGGGCCTCGAAACCATGGCGCCGTGGACTCAAGGCCCGCTCGAAGCGGCAAGGCTCACTCGACTCGAAACGCCGACGGCGGGGTGGTGCACCGGGGGTACTGCGGCGATAGAATGCACGGGCCGCCAGTTCGTGGACTCGATGAGGAGCACTACAGGAGCATGAACCGCCGACAGTTTATGACCGCCGCCGGAGCCGGGGTGGCCGCAAGCGCCGTGGCGGGTGTCGAAGCAGCCGGCCGACCCGAAGCCGCAAGGGGCGCCCGTCCGGGCAATCCGATGGCCGTGTCCACGTATTCGTACTGGCGCTATCGGGCCGATTCGAAATTGCCCGTCGATCAGTGCATCCGCCTGGCCGCGGAAACGGGCTTCGACGCCGTGGAGATCCTGGAGATCCAGTTGCACCGCAAGGATCGGGCGTATCTGCAATCGCTCAAGCGGCAGGCGTTCCTGGCCGGGATGGACCTTTGTGGCCTGTCGACCCACCAGGGTTTCGTTTCGCCCGACGCTGACCGTCGACGACGGAATGTGGAGCGAACGATCGCCAGCATCGAATTGGCCTACCAGTTGGGCATCCCCACGATGCGGGTGAACACAGGTCGGTGGGGGACCAGCGGCAGCTTCGACGAGCTGATGGAGCGTCGGGGTATGGAAGAGCCTCTGCCGGGCTACACCGACGAAGACGCGTTTCCGTGGGTCATCGAAAGCTTTGAGCAATGCCTTCCGGTGGCGGAAAAGTGTGGGGTGGTGCTGGGGCTGGAAAACCACTGGGGCCTGGGACGCACGCCTCAGGGGGTACTGCGGATCGTAGATGCCATCCGTTCGCCTTGGTTGGGGGTCACCATGGACACGGGCAATTTCCTGGAGGACCCCTACGACCGGCTGGAACAGCTGGCGCCGAAGACCGTGTTTGTCCAGGCGAAAACCTATTACGGCGGCGGGGTCTGGTACACGCTGGAACTGGACTACGAGCGGATCGCGGATATCCTGCGGCGACATAACTATCGCGGCTACGTGTCGCTGGAATTCGAGGGCCGAGAGGATCCGGCCACGGCGATCCCCAAGAGCCTGGCCCTGTTGCGCCGCGCCTTCCGGTTCCAATCTTGACCGGCACCGGCGCGTGCCCCGGGCGGAAGGGGACGGCTCCGGCGGTGTGCGAGTTCAAGCGAAAAGGAGCTGGCAGATGAGGTCGTTGACGGTTGCTTTCGTCTGGTTTTGCTTGGTTGGCGCACATGCCACCACCGCTTCGGCCGCGGAAAGCGTTCCGCCGAACATCGTCCTGATCGTCTCGGACGACCAGGGCTACCGCGATCTGGGCTGTTACGGCAGCCCGGACATCAAGACCCCACACCTGGACCGACTGGCGGCCGGTGGCGTGCGACTGACCAGCTTCTACGTGACCTGGCCGGCCTGTACGCCCTCGCGAGGCAGCTTGCTCACAGGCCGTTATCCGCAGCGGAACGGCACCTACGATATGTTCCGCAACGACGTGGTGGATTTCGGCGTCAAGCTGGACCCCTACCGCTACGCCGTGTCCTGGGAAATGGTGGGCGGGATGGATACGCGCGAAATCCTGATTCCCGCAGTGCTCAAGCGGGCTGGGTATCGGAGCGGGATCTTCGGCAAGTGGGACTTGGGACAGCTGAAACGATTCCTGCCCCTGGCCCGCGGCTTCGACGAGTTCTACGGTTTCACCAATACGGGGATCGACTACTTCACCCACGAGCGCTACGGCATCCCCTCCATGCGGCGGAACAACGAACCGACCACCGAAGACCGGGGAACCTACGCGACCTACCTGTTCCAACGTGAAGCAGTGCGGTTCATCCGGGAAAACAAGGACCGTCCATTCTTCCTCTATCTGCCCTTCAACGCCCCCCACGGGGCATCGAACCTGGATCCAGCGATCCGGGGCTTGGCGCAAGCTCCCCCGGAGTATCTGGCCATCTACCCCGAACCGCCATCGGGCGACCGCCGCGCCCAACGGCGCCGCAGCTACATGGCAGCTGTCACCTGCATGGACGCGGCCATAGGCGATCTGCTCGACCGGCTGGACGAATACGGCCTGGCCCAAAACACCCTCGTGATCTTCCTCTCCGACAACGGCGGGAGCGGGCCAGGGGACAACACGCCCCTTCGAGGCGGCAAATCGCGGATGTTCGAAGGCGGACTCCGCGTGCCCTGCATCCTGCGGTGGCCGGGGAAGATTCCCGCCGGGACGGTATGCGATGAGTTTCTCACGGCCCTGGAGATCTTTCCCACCCTGGTGCAGGCCGCTGGGCTCGAGCCACCGGTCGGCGTGGCGCTGGACGGGTTCGATATGCTCCCCGTACTCCAAGGCCGACAGGAATCGCCCCGGCGCGAGATGTTCTGGCAGCGCCGCGGAGACCGCGCCGCCCGCGTGGGCCGGTGGAAATGGGTCGATTCACGGGCGGGCTCCGGCCTGTTCGACTTGGCCACCGATATCGGCGAACAGCATGACCTTTCCGACCAGCGCCCAGAGATCTTGGAAATGGTCCGCGGCAGGTTCGCCGCCTGGAAACGGGCCATGGAAGAAGCCGAGCCGCGCGGCCCCTTCCGAGACTACTGAGGGGGCGACCATGACGCCGGCCGCCTGGGAACATGCGGCCCTGCCGGCCCGCTGGCCGTCGGCCCAAGACGAGCTTTGGTAGCCGTGCAGAGGTACCAAGCTCTTCCTGTGGTGGTGGACCCGGGCGGGCGAAGCGGCCAGCCAAGGCCGCATC
>DQVB01000265.1 GCA_015661985.1 Planctomycetota bacterium
CGGATCAGGCGGCCGAGCCGGCTCCCAGGGCTTCGCGAACGGTCTCCAGTTGGCCGGCCGAGCCGAGCTGGGTGTTCTTGTGCATGATGTACCGGGCGTATTCGGGCATGAAGCGTTTGCCCGGCGTGCGCGGGTCGAAGTCGGCCGGCTTGTCGCGGAACGATTCGCGGTAGATGGCGCACCAGACCAGTCGTCCGTCGGTGTCGATGTTGATTTTGCAGACCCCCAGGTTGGCGGCCGGCAGGTATTGGTCCTCGGCCACCCCGCTGGCGCCCTCGATCTGCCCCCCCGCCTGGTTGATCCGGTCGACCCATTCCTTCAGCACACTGCTGGCCCCATGCATGACCAGCGGAAATCTTTCGGGGAGTATCCGTTGGATCTCGGCCAGCCGGTCCAGCCGCAGGGCTTGGCTCCCCTGGAACTTGTAAGCCCCATGGGAGGTGCCGATGGCTACGGCCAGCGAATCGCAGCCGGTCCGTTCGACGAACTCCGCTGCCTGGCTGGGATCCGTCAGGCAGACGCTGCCCTCGATGTCTTCCTCGACGCCGCCCAGCTGCCCAAGCTCAGCCTCCACAACCACACCCTTCTCGTGCGCCCTTTCCACCACACGCTTCGTTATCGCGACGTTCTCCTCGAACACTTCGTGGGAGGCGTCGATCATGACCGAGCTATAGAACCCACTGTCGATACAATCGTAGCAAACCTCCTCGGTGCCGTGGTCCAGATGAACAGCGAAGATCGCTTCGGGGAAAACCTGTTCGGCAGCGCGGATGATTGCCTCCAGGAACCGTTTGTCCGTATAAGCCCGGGCCCCGCGGGATATCTGGAGGATGAACGGCGCGCTTTTGGCCTCGTCCGCTGGCTGGTCGTTCGAGTCCGGTTTGGCCAGATTCCCGCGGAACAGCCCGACGGCCTGCTCCAGGTTGTTGATATTGTAGGCGCCCACGGCGTACTTGCCGTAAGCCAAGCGAAACAGTTCATTCGTGGTAACGATCATCGGCTTCTGTCTCCTGGCCCCGACTGCCCTTCCACACTGCTAACGCCCCTCCACCACAACTGAAACATCAAATTATAGGCCCTTTGGCCGTACTGTGCCAGGGCGCCGGGCTGTCGCGGCCCGACCAGGACCATTTGGTGGGCACTTCCATCCACATTGGGGGTATTGCAGGGCCGCCCAAATCACGCCTCATGGGCTATCAGCGGTATTGGAGCGGCTGGCGCAGGTTTCTACAATCGCCAGGCAAACGGGCATCCCCTGGCCAGATGGTTTGGACGCATGGTTTCCGGCACTTCCGCAACCGAATCGACTCTTCCCGACCAAGGGGACAGGGGGGGGCTCTTATCGCGCAGTTTCCTGGGCCTTTTGGTCACCCAGTTCCTGGTGGCCTTGAACGACAACATGTTCCGCTGGCTCGTGGTACCCATCGGCAAGGATCTGGTCGGTCAGGATTTGGCCTTGTCGCTGGGCGGCGCGTGTTTCCTGCTGCCCTTCGTACTTTTGGCGGCTCCGGCCGGTTACTTGGCCGACCGGTTCAGCAAGCGGCGGGTGATGATCGGTTGCAAGGTGGCCGAGATCGTGATCATGACGCTGGGGATCCTGGTGATCCTCAGCGGCAACATCTATTTGATGCTCATCGTCTTGTTCCTGATGGGGGCCCAGAGCGCCGTATTCAGTCCGTCGAAGTATGGAAGCATTCCGGAGATTGTCAGGCCGGACCGGATTTCGGCGGCCAACGGCCTGATCGGTATGACGACCATGTTCGCCGTGATCCTGGGGACGGTGGCGGGGGGGACGTTGTATGACGCGACGACGTTGAGCAAGCACGTTTTGGTTTTCGAGGCGGACGTGTCGCGTTCGGGGTTGATAGCCGACCAGGTGCGGCTGTTGGGTTATCGGGCCCAGAAGGCCGACTCGGTGGAGCGGGCCATGGAGTTGGCCGCTGGGGGCAAGACGCGGATGGTCTTGGCCGGACCGACGGCGCCAGGGGGCGATGCGGTGGTTCGGATAGCCGAGGCGGCGGGGGGAGTGCCTGTGGCGCGGGCGCCCGAGGGGCCGGAGATCGGTTCTCGCCGGTACGGGAAGCTTTTGGGGGAACTGGTACAGCAGCAGATCGGGGCGCCGCACGAGAGCGTGTTTGGCGAGCGGGTTTTGCCGGGCCAGCATCGGTGGTGGATTTCTGCCTTTGCGCTGATCGGCGTGGCGGTGCTGGGGTGGGGGGCCAGTCTGCTGATCGGCCGGCTGCCGCCTGCCAACCGTGAGCGGCGGTTTCCTCGCAATCCGGCGGCGCAGACGGTTCGGGACTTGACCCATTTGGTGGCACATCGTCCGCTGTTTCTGGCGGCGCTGGGCAGCGCTTATTTCTGGTCCATGGGCGTTTTGGCCCAGTTGAACATCGACAAGCTGGCCCGGCCCGAGCTGGTCACGGAACAGCGTTACGTGAGCTATCTGCTGGCCGTGCTCATGTTGGGGATCGGTGTGGGCAGTTTCCTGGCCGGCAAGTGGTCGGGGGGGCGAGTGGAGGTGGGGATTGTCCCCTTCGGGGCGGCGGGGATCAGCTTGGCCACCATGCTGCTGTGGACGGTGCCGGCGGGCACGGGCGAGCCGTTTTCGGCGCCGTATTGGTGGGTCTGTTTTTGGCTGGTGGGCTTGGGTGTGGCGGCGGGATTGTACGATATTCCGCTGTTGGCTTTTCTGCAGGAAAAGAGCCCGGACCGATCGCGGGGGCGGCTGTTGGCGGCGTCTAATTTCCTATCCTTTTGTGGGATGTTCCTCACATCGGGGATCTTCTGGCTGTTGGCGGCACGGCCCTCGCCGTTGGAGGTTCCCCGCGACGCGTCGAGCTGGAAGGCGGCCTTGGTGGGCGTGGCCAACTGGTTCCTCTCCCTGCCCTTGGGCCTTTCGGCTCGCCAGATTTTCCTGGTGGCCGGCCTGGCGACGCTCGTGGTCCTGATGGTGATCGTGTGGCTGATCCCTGTGCCCACGCTGCGCGTGCTGTTTGGGCTCTTGGTGCGATTGGTCTACCGGGTTCGGGTCCACGGGTTGGAGAACGTGCCCCGTCAGGGCGGGGCGCTGTTGGTCCCGAACCACCTGAGTTGGGTGGACGGCCTATTGGTGATGTACTTCAGTCCGCGGAAGGTACGGATGTTCGCCGATCGCCGGCACTTCGACGTACCCCTCCTGCGACGCCTGTCGCGCCAGACAGGGGTAATTCCGGTCGACCCTGGCCGGAGGTCGGTGATCCGGGCGGTGCGCGAGGCGCGAGAGTCGCTTGTGCGGGGCGAGCTGGTGTGCGTCTTCCCCGAGGGTTGTCTGAGCCGGACGGGCCAGCTGCAGGGGTTCAATCCCGGCTTCCTGACGATCGTCAAAGGCACCGGGGCGCCGGTGATCCCCGTCTACCTCCACGGGCTTTGGGGGAGTATCTTCACCTTTGAGCGTGGCAAGTACTTTTGGAAGTGGCCCCGGCAGTGGTTTCGTCGGGTATCGATCCATTTCGGTCGACCGTTCTCCGCTGCCGATGTCCACCAAGTCCGCTCGGCCGTCGAGCAGTTGGGGGAGAAGGCGATGGAAGAGACTGTCCAGACAACCAGGCCGCTGGGGCGGCGACTGGTGCGGATGTGTCGCCGGAACATGTTTCGCGTGAAGGTGGCCGATTCGACCGGCGCGGCGCTGACGGGAGCGGGACTGTTGAGCCGGGCGTTGGTCTTGCGGCGACTTCTGCGCCGCGGCGTACTAGGTGCGGATGAACAGGCGGTGGGGATCCTGCTGCCGCCTTCGGTGGCTGCCGTGGTGACCAACGCCGCCTTGACTCTGGATCGACGCGTCAGCGTCAATCTGAACTATACCGCGTCGGACGAGGTGATGAACCTCTGCATCCAGCAGGCGAAGATCCGGCACGTGATTACCAGCCGGCGGGTGATCGAGAAGTTCGACTACCACATCGACGCGGAGTTGGTCCACCTGGAGGATTTCAAACCGCAGGTGACGTGGTTGGACAAGCTCAGCGCCGCCTTGGGCACATGGCTGGTTCCGGCGGCCATCTTGGAACGGCGTTTGAGGTTGACCCGCGTGGCCACCGGCGACGTGTTGGCCATCATATTCACGTCGGGATCCACGGGGCGTCCCAAGGGCGTGATGTTGACCCACGGCAACGTCGGCTCGAACGTGGATGGCTTCCAGCAGGTGTTGCAGCTGAGCCGCCGTGACGTGCTTCTGGGCATCCTTCCCTTTTTCCATTCCTTTGGGTTCACCGTGACGTTGTGGGCCGCTCTGGTGCTGGATCCCAAGGTGGTCTACCACTTCAGCCCGCTGGAACCGCGGCCCATCGGAAAGCTGTGCCGCGAGCAGGGGGCGACGATCCTCTTGGCCACGCCCACCTTCCTCCGCACCTACGTGCGCCGTTGTGAACGCGATGATTTCGCCTCGCTGGAGGTCGTCATCACAGGAGCGGAAAAGCTGCCGCCGGACGTGGCCGACGCGTTCGAAAAGAAATTCGGTGTCCGTCCTCTGGAGGGGTACGGCACCACGGAGCTGTCTCCGGTCGCCTCGGTGAACGTCCCGCCGGACCGGGTGCCGAGCCCTTATCAGGTGTGCCACAAAGAGGGCACGGTGGGCCGCCCGCTGCCCGGGGTCGCCGCCAAAGTCGTTGACCTGGAAACGGGCCAAGACCTGGGCCCCGGCCAGGCGGGCATGCTCTTGATCCGCGGCCCCAACGTGATGAAGGGCTACCTGAATCATCCGGAACTGACGGCTGAGGTGATCCGCGACGGTTGGTACGTCACCGGCGACGTGGCGGAAATCGACCGTGACGGGTTCATCCGCATCACCGGCCGCGAAAGCCGGTTTTCCAAGATCGGCGGCGAGATGGTGGCGCACCTGCGGGTCGAAGAGGCGTTGGGCCAGCTGCTGCCCACCGAGGACGACGCCGTGCACTTTGTCGTCACCGGGGTGGAGGATCCGCGCAAAGGGGAAAGGTTGGTCGTGCTCCACACCGGTTTCCCCAAACCGCCTGAACGAATCTGCCGCGAACTGGTGGAGTTGGGCTTGCCGGGACTGTGGATCCCCTCCCCGGACAGCTTTGCCCAGGTGGACGAAATCCCGCTGCTGGGAAGCGGCAAACTGGATCTCCGGCGCATCCGCCAGCTGGCTGAAGAGGTCTTCGGGACTCGAAACCCGTAGCCCGGATTATTCATATAGGCCGGAACAGCGCAAACGCGATTCCACGTGCCATACGCTGTGCTGCAGTCTGCTCGTTGGCCGAGCGACCGAAGTTCCGGCAGAGGCGGTGTTTGCTCGTTCCGGCCTACGAGGTCATGAACAGTGCGGGGTAGCCAATCCGACCGTCCTGACACCCAGGCCGATGAGTTGGATCCAGACGGCAGGCACAAAACCGTAGGCGTGGCCCTCCCGAACCGGGTTTTCCTGCGCCTTACAAACCCGGGATACGCTCGGCGCTGGAGAGCCGAGCTACGAAAGCGGCCCTTTCGGCCGATTCACCTCAGCGCCTGGTCTCGGCCGAAGCGGCGCTCGAACGGCGCGAGGCCGACCGCGCCGTCGCTTC
>DQVB01000685.1 GCA_015661985.1 Planctomycetota bacterium
AGCGGCCAATAGCGCGATTTTGAGCCCATTGCCCGCTCCTTCTCCCTAAATCGTCAATGTGGGCAACTTACATAAGTCCGGGTGCCGCAGAGCGGCATGAATGACTCCAAGATTGAAAGTCGGCTTCGGTCGGAACGTCGACTTGTTCTTCCTGCGAGGCGCCAGCCGCTGCGTGTCCCAGATGTGGCGGGGCAGGTACAGCAGCTATGCGTCTTGGGTTAGGTGCCTTTCCATTTCCAGAAAACCATCCGTCCAGGGAGATGTTACCGGCTATGCGTCAGCATGGGGTCTTTTCCGCTCACGTCGAGAATCTCGCGGCAGGATTTCCGATCCAGTTTTCTCAGTTGGGCGTTGCGAATCCCGAAGGGCGAGCGCTCAGGCATCCGTGTGATAGTGGCCTTTCCCTTGTTTCCATCGCCTTTCGCTCAGTCGTGGCAAGGGGTTTAGGGGTGAGGTATTCTGCCAACCTCAACAGTCGCCAAGTTTCGCTCGGACGAGAGGGGGAGGTTGAGTTGATGTAAGCAGTCTTCGCCCCACTCGTGGCACTCGCGCGACAGTGTGCCGCAGACCTGTGCGCGTTTCTCCGCCCGGGTAGCCGGGGTCATGGCATTCAACCTACTTCGCTTCCAGGAGGGCAACCGATAACACGTCATTGATGTTTGCCGCGTAAGTGACTTTGATCTTGTCTTTCATGTAGTCGGGGGCGTTGTGAACCTCGTGCTCGTTTTCCTTGGGGACGACGACTTCCCTGCAGCCGGCCTCGATGGCGGCCTGGATCTTGGGGATGACGCCCCCGACGCCGAGCACTTTGCCCTTGATCGTGATCTCGCCGGTCATGGCCAGGTCGTTGCGCACGGGCCGCTCGGTCAGCGCCGAAACAATGCCGGTGACGATGGTGATCCCGGCAGACGGTCCTTCCTTGGGCACGCCCATCATGGTGGCCAGCACGGCCACGTCGAAGTTCTCCTGCCAGTCCGGTGGAAGGCCGAGATCCTTGGCATGGGTGCGCACGAACTGGCGGGCCGCCGTGACGCTTTCTTTCATCACGCGTTGCATGGAGCCGAGGGCGACGATCCTGCCGGTTCCCTTGCTGGCCTGCATCTCGAAGTGCTGGATGCAGCCCCGGTCATCACCGATGACGGCCAGGCCGATGACTTCGCCGACCGATGGTCTCGGCGGCAGGGTCACTTGCTGTTGGCGGTTTGCATCGGCCAGCGACGGAACGATCACTCTGCCCGATTCCGTAAGTCTCGCACCGAGAACGACCGGCCCGTACTCCCCCGGCGCCATCAGATGCAACTGGTTGCGGACGCGTTGGCGACCTTCGACAGCCAATGCCAGCAGTTCGGCCAGTTGTTCCTCTTCGACGTCCCCATGGGGATACAGTAGCTTCAAGAGGCCGGAAAGCACTTTGTCCACGGCCCGGATGTCCCGGCCGGTGATGCCCGCACTCACGTCCGACGTATCTACCAGCTGGTAGCGCTGCTTAACGGCTCCAATCGCGTCCTTCCTGCGAAGTTCGTGCATGATTTCGCAGAAATAGTCGGTGATGAAACCGTAATCCTGCGAGAGGGCGTTGGGACCGATCTTGGGGATCTCCCAGCCGGGCGTGTAACAGTGAAGTCGGTCGATGAACGCCTCGACTTGGAGAAAGTCGGGGAAGGGCTCGAACAGGTGGTAATACTTCTCGTGCGGCAGATTGCCCTGCACGTCAATGTTGCCGACAAGGACGATAGAGGCAAAGGCCAGAATCTCCTTCTTGCCCCGGCTGAACTTCCCGTCCTGCATGTAGCCCTGCATGATCGAAACGAGGGCCTTGGGGTCCGTGAAATCCGTGTTGGCGATCTCATCGAAGACCACGGCGTCACGGCTGCCCACGACCCCGACCCGGCCCGTGGCATTGTTGATGAACAGACCGGCCGGCGTGGCCTTGCCTCCGGAAAGCACATGGCAGTAGTAGCTGGCGTTGCGGTACAGGTAGGTCTTGCCCGTTTCCCGAGGGGCGAGTTCGACGAAGTTGCAGTTCGCCTCGACCAGCGGCACAAGCCGCAACATGTACAGCAACTTCTGGCGGCGGGAAAGCCCCTCGGGGTTCAGGCCGATGGAGTTGACGAGGATGTCCAGCCACTCGCTGTCGCTGAAATGGGCCCGCTTCTCGCAATACTCCTCAACGTCGATCACCGAGATTTGGAACGGCGTGAACTCCACCACCTTGAACGGCCGGATCTTCTTGTTATGCACCTCCGTCTCGTCGTAGGTCAGCGTGATCGTGCCCCACATGCCGCCGGAGAGCAGCATGGGATACTGCCGCACGAGACTTTCGGTGACGTTCACGAAGCTCTCGTTGATGGCAGAAATCGTCCCCCAGTATTTGTCCTCCGTCTCTTGGAGCCGCACTTCGAGACTGGCGATGATGTTGTGGTTTCGAGTTTCCCGGATGACATGCCGGATCTTCTCGGCCTCGGCGCCATGGACGAAGTTCTCCCGCAGGCGACGGACCACCTGCTGCAAGTCCTCCTGGAAGTTGTCCTCCGTGCAGTAGTTGTCGATCAGGTACTCGACCACGTAGCGGGGGAATTCGTCCACGCCCGTGTTGATCGTCAGCCGCTTATTGACGACCTTGCCACGGAATGTGTCTTGCAACTTGTCGTTCATGATCCCTGGCGAAGCCCGGCTTTTTGAAAAAGCCGGGCTTCTAATCCTCCTCAAACAGCAGATGTGTTATCGCCTCCGGTGGGTGGGGAGCACCGGATTCGGCAAACTGTTGATAGGCCTGCCGAGACGGAAACTGCGACAGCACGATCTCGGTCTGCGGCAAAGACCCCTTACGCCGGCCGACGTACTCGGGGTAGCTCGAGAACTCCCAGTCCACAAGGCGATGCACCAGCTTTGCAACCAATGGATTCACATGAATGTAACGTGACAAGTGC
>DQVB01000326.1 GCA_015661985.1 Planctomycetota bacterium
CCGCCGAGCGTCCGGAGCGACAGCCGGCGCCCATACCGATCCCCCGTGACGGGCGCCGCCCCGTGCCCGCTGGCCGGCAAGCGCCCATGCCCCCGGAGGTTCAAAAGCACTTCCAGAAGCGTCAGGGATTCGCCAATTACTTCTTCAACAAACAGCACCGCCTGCGCGTCTGGCGGGCGTGGGCTGCCCGCACCAACGCCTCCGCGCGCACCGGCCCCTGGATCCTCAGCGGCACCTTGGAAGGTGGCGGACGGTTCCGTATCGAAGTGGACGACGGCCACGCCGCCGTCCAGCTGCCGGCCGGGCGGTTTGCGTGGACGCCGACCGCCGATTTCTCCGCCGCGCCGCTCCCCGAAGGCAGCGGTGGACTCTTGCCGGCCTTGTTCCTCTGGCGACGCCTGGCGGTTCAGGGCATCGAGGGGTTCGGCGACGTCTACTACCTGGGTACAGCCCCGCTATGGCGCCGGGCAGCAAGCCCAGAAAGCTCATCGCAAACCGACTCCTGGGGGCTGGCGGCGGCGGATCGCAAGTGGTGGAACAGCACGGCCTGGCTGGCAGAGCCCGGCGCCATGGCTGACGTACTGGTGGGGCTTCACGGCGGCGTGGAATGCTGGTTCTACTTCGATCCCAGCGATGGGTGGCTCCGGGCCGTTGAGTTCTTTCCCAGTGACGATCTCGACCCCTGCGAGGTCCAGTTCACGAGTTACCAGGAGCAAGAGGGCCGATGGCTCCCTCGCCGCATCGAGGTCTACTTCGGTGACTCGCTCTACGGCGCCTTTCCCGTCGAACGTTGCCAACTCGACAATGCGCCGCGAAGCGATTGACCGTCCTCCGGCCTGTATGAAGCATCGGGGGCCATGCCCGATCCGCCGCGAAACACCGAGGGTCACGAAAGGCCCCGAGGGAACAGGGAAGATGGCCGTCCCTGGGGCTCTGATGTGAGAACGGTCCCTGGGGGGCACGGCGCCCTGGGACGGTCAATCGCACTGGTCTTTGGTGTGTGGCTCGGGTTGGCGATTCGAGTCCTACTACTTGCGCATGTGCGCGCCGAGCGCATATCCCTTTTTGGCTGCGGCGAGAGGATGGGAAGCCTGTCCCACGTCAGGCTCCTGCTGGGACGTTGGCGCCCTGTCATCGTATTCCTGATCCTCTACACCGTACTACGATCGGGAGCATTGGCCTGCTGCCCCGGATAGACGGGTGTGTGGCTGTAACACGAGCGGAGCCGAAATAGCAGTCTTTCAGCTGCTTTCCTTCTTTGATACGGCCCCGTCGGTCTTCCCTTGCGTCCAGCAGCGCAGCGCTTCCAGCCGCTCCATGCCTCTCAGGAAATAGAGGTTATCCAGCGAATCCAGATGTTTCTGGAACAACTCTTTGCGTACCTCTTTCCACCCGTCGACGGGATGGACGATTCCCTGGCGGATCAGTTCGCCGCACAGGGCGGCGCCGATCAACTGGTGACCCTCTATGGTCGGATGCACGTGGTCCAGCAAGTATCGATTATCCGGAATCCCATGGTCGCTGGTCATTTCGAAGATCCTCCGCACGTCAACTACGGGCGTTCCCGTACGGTCGGCCGTTTCCAGGATCGCCTGGTTCATCTCCTCCAAGATCGGCAACGGGCAGATGTCCAGCTCTTTGGCCCGGATGTATGCTTCGCGGGCCTTGTCATACATCTCGAGGGCGTCGTAGCACTCGCCCAGCAAGTAATGCAACCCGGCGTGCCCGTCGTCGATCCGGCGGGCCTGCTCCAGCAGCTGGACGCATTGCCACCTGTTCCTTCCGTAGTGCTCGCCGGCTTGATGGATCAATTGCTCCCATCGGGCCGGTTGCTCCGGCGTCAGGCCGTCGCGGCGTTCGGTCTTCAAGGGCGGGCAGTCCCGCAGGTTGCACACGGGGTTGACCAGCAGTACTTGTACGCCAGCCTCTTGGGCCAGGGCCAGCGGGGCATCTGAGGCTGGGCAGCCGGCGAGTGGTTGGCAGCGCCAGGTCCCCTTCCGCCGCCGGCGATCGCGGGCAACCAAATGTCTATAATGGATTCAGGGGCCACGGCCCCTCCGGTTCAGGTGACCGTGATGGATGAAGCGGCTCGCCGCACGCGTCGCCAGACCATCGTGTGGCCCTTGAAGGCGTTTCGCACATGAACCAGTCTTCCTTGCCCGACGACCATTCGCTGGCTGCCCGGAAAGTGCGTTCCTTTCCCCACCGGCCCGGCGTCTACCTGATGAAGGATGCGCGCGGCCGAGTGATCTACGTGGGCAAGGCGAAGGACCTGCGCAATCGGGCGGGCAGCTATTTCCTCAGGGCGGCGGCCGAAGACCCTCGCACCCGGCGACTGGTGCGCGAAATCCGGGACATTGACTACCTGGAGGCGGACAGCGAAGTGGACGCCCTGCTCATCGAAGCCCGGCTGATCAAGGACATCCAGCCGAAGTACAACCAGGAGTTGAAGGACGATAAGACCTTCCCCTACCTGGAGATCCACACCCGCGAGGAGTACCCCCGGGTGGAGATCACGCGCGAGCCGAAATCGCGGGGCACCAAGCTGTACGGGCCGTTTGCCAACGTGAGGGGGTTGCGGGGGGCGCTGCAGGTCTTGCAGAAGGTCTTCAGGTTCCGCACCTGTTCGCTGGACATTCGCCAGGATGATCCCCGCTGGCGGTGGTTCCGCCCCTGCCTGTTGGCCTCAATCCAGCAGTGCTCGGCCCCATGCAACCTGGGCGTTTCGGCTGAGGAGTACCGCAAGGACATCCGCCGACTACAGCGGTTCCTGGAGGGCGAGAAGAAATCACTGCTTGAGGATATGCGTCAAGAGATGCAGGCGGCCGCCGCCGAACTGAGGTTCGAGGAGGCGGCCCGACTGCGGGACGAAATCCGCCTGTTGGAAACGCTCGACCAGCGCGGCGAGTTGGACACGCACGTGCAGCCCGAGGTGTTCACGGTGGACCCGAAAAAGGGGCTGGCGGGTCTCCGGAAGGTGTTGCGATTGGCCGAGCTGCCGCGGACCATCGAAGGCGTGGACGTGGCCCACTTGGCCGGGACGGAAACGGTGGCCAGCTTGGTCCAGTTCATCGACGGCCTGCCCTTCAAGCCCGGCTACAAGCGGTTCCGCATCCGCACCGTGGAAGGTGTGGACGATTATGCCAGCATCTATGAAGTGGTGGCGAGGCGGTTTCGGAGGCTGCGCGAGGAAGGCCATGTCTTTCCGGATATCCTGCTGGTCGACGGGGGCAAAGGCCAACTGAACGCCGCGCTGCGCGCCTTTGCGGCCATGGAGATCCAGCCGCCCCTGGTTCTGTCGCTGGCCAAAAGGGACGAAGAGCTGTACGTGATGGACCGTGAGGAGCCGCTTCGGCTCAGTCGCCATTCGTTCGCCCTCCGCCTGCTCCAATACGTTCGCGACGAAGCCCACCGGTTTGCCCAGCATTACCATCACATCCTGCGGCGAAAGTCCACTCTGGCCGACCCATAAGGCCCCTGTCCCTCGCCCGAGACACGCCCCAAGGCTCCCCGCGGCGCGTTGCCGGCCGAACGTCCAGAAATGTAGAATATAGAGGATACAGCCAAACCCAGCGCTGCAAACCGGCAGGGTGGGTTGGACATTCCTGTCCGTCAGAAATGGGACAAAACACCCAATCACCTGGGTATCGTAGATGCCCCAGAATCTGAATTCTGCCGCACTGGCTGGAGTCGCCGGCCGAGCCTACGATTGACGGCCAAGAATGCCCATCCTACGTTTCCTTTGGGCAACGTTGGGGTGAAGCTGGGCCCCACGCGGGTTGGCGCCAGCCGGACAGCGGCGCCGGATAGAATCAGAGGCTCAAAGAAGGGGGATCGACTGTGGAGCCGAACGGGACATCGGACAAAGCTCGGGAAGCTGGGCAAACGGAACAGCCAACGGCCCCTCCGGTGGCCGAGTTGGTCTACCCGCAGCCGGCCCGGGCGCCGCGGCGGCGTCTGGGCAGGCTCATCTTGTTCTTGCTCCTATTCGGAGTGGGGGCATGGGTCATCCTGAACCTGGGCTTGTTCCTCGGCGCCGGCGCAGGGGACCGCCGGGTGCGCGAAGAGTTCTATGCGCTGAACAAACGAGGGAAGTACAAAGTGGCCGTGATCTCCATCGAAGGGGTCATCCTGGAGGGTGAAGGCTTCGTGAAGCGCCAGATCGACCAGGTGCGCCGGGACGAGGACGTCAAGGCAGTGGTGCTGCGTGTCAATTCGCCCGGTGGCACGGTCTCCGGGGCCGATTACCTGTACCACCATCTGTCCCGCCTTCGCAAGGAGCGGCGGCTACCGATGGTGGTGAGCATGGGCAGCATCGCGGCCAGCGGCGGGTACTACGTTGCCATGGCGGTCGGCACAGGGCATTCAGACACCATCTTTGCAGAACCCACCACATGGACCGGCTCGATCGGAGTCATCATTCCCCACTACGATGCCTCCCAACTGCTCAACCAGATCGGCGTGGAAGAAGACTCGGTGATGAGCCACCCGCTGAAGGGGATGGGTAGCTTCACGCGGCCGATGACGGAAGAAGAACGCAAGATCCTTCAAGGCCTGGTGGACGACAGCTTCGAACGATTCAAACAGATCGTTCGCTCTGGCCGCTCCGCGTTCAACCAGAATCCAGCGGCACTGGACGAGTTGGCCACCGGCCAGGTATTCACGGCGCAGCAGGCGGTGGACAGCGGCCTGGTGGACCGAATCGGCTTCATCGAAGATGCCATTGATCGGGCTATCCAGCTGGCCGGCCTTCCGGAAGACCAGGTTCGCGTGGTGCGCTACAAGCGGGAACCGACCATCCTGGATCTTCTGGTGGGGATCAAGTCGAGGCCCACGCCCCGGTGGGATGCGGCGTCGCTGTTGGACCTCACCGTCCCCCGCGCCTACTATCTCTGGACCCGCCTGCCACCCTTATTACATAGCGGGCCGTACTGACGGGCAGCATCCCGGCGGGCAGACGTCAGGGGCAGGGCCGCGGGCGCCAAGGGCCAGCCGTGTCGGATCATCCGAGATGCGCTCCACGATCAACTGGCGGATCATCCGCACGAAACACGGATGGGCTCCCACGGTGCGACAGCGCACCATGTTCAAGCCCAGCTGATCGCACAGCCCCGCCGCTTCCACGTCCAGGTCGTAGAGCACTTCGATGTGTTCAGCCAGGAAACCGATGGGCACAACCACTACGTCGGCGACGCCGCACCGGGCAAGTTGAAAAAGCTGCTGGCCCACCTCCGGCTCCAACCACGCCTGGTCCGGCGGGCCACCGCGGCTCTGGAAGGCCAGATCCCACTGGGCGCGGCCCACTCGCTCAGACACCAACCGACATGCCTCGCGAAGCTGATCCACGTACTCACACCGTGACGCCATGGCCACCGGTAGGCTATGGGCTGTGTAAACCAACCGCGACGCCTCGCGGCGCCGCTCGGGGATCTGCCCCAGCGCCTCCTGAACCCGGTCCGCCATCGCCTCAACAAACCCAGGGTGGTTGTAGAAAAGACGGAGCTTGTCGATCTCCGGCGCGCCAGCCCCCACCGCCTGCCGCGCACGCTGAATGGCTTCCAAGTACTGGCGGCACCCCGCATGCGAACCGAAGGCCGACGTCACGAAGGCCACGGCCCGACGGATCCCATCCTCGGCCATCTGGCGAACAGTATCGACCAACAACGGGTGCCAGTAGCGGTTGCCCCAATAGGCGGGCAGCTGGGGCCCATGGGTGTTCAGCTCCTGGATCACCGCCCTCAACAGGGCCCGGTTCTCCTCATTCAGCGGACTGATGCCCCCAAAGTGGTAGTAATGCTCGGCCACCTCCCGAAGGCGCTCCGCGGAGACCCTCTTGTCCCGAGTCACGTTCTCCAGGAACGGAACGACGTCCTCGCCTCTGTCCGGCCCACCGAAAGAGATGAGCAGAAAAGCATCGTACGAGGCAGCCACGATCGCGGGGGCTCCGTGAGGGAGAAGACCAGACGGGCATGGCCCCAAACGGCGAACCGCACCCCCCCGAGATGGGTGCGGCGCCCTTGACGCATTGAACCCCAAAATGACCCCGACGGGATTTGAACCCGTGCTGCAGGCTTGAAAGGCCTGTGTCCTAACCTGGCTAGACGACGGGGCCGTGCGTGCTTTGTATCCTATCGGCCGGGCCGCAAAAAAACGCGAACAATCCGTCTGGACTGTTGGTCAGAACCACACCTGAGCAGGCCCCGGGCGGTCCTGCCGCCGGCCAGCTGGTTCTGTATACGGCAAGTTTACCCGTTGCGTCAACCCGGGGTTGGTGCGGTTTACACCAAGCAGGCGCCTCGCAGGACAAATGTCCCCGCTTGTGCCGGGTGCGAGTGAGTCCCGCAGGAAGAGTGTCCCCGCTTCTCCAATTTGCCCATATCCAACCACGCAGACCGCGCCAACAGCCCTCTCCTCGCGTTCCCGGGCGAGCGAGGACGCTTACCCTACGACTTTTTCCTCGGCCCACACCGGCAGAGTCCGGGTTTGGTGAACGTCCACCGATCCCCCCAAGATGGATGGATAAACAAGGAGACAACCGCCAGCGCAACAGCCAAACGCAATCAGTCCTGGGCCAGGCGACCGGCTCCAGGTTGGAACTGGCTCAGCGTGAGCCCGATTCAGCGCTGCTGGGCATCGTCAGCCGCGCCGCTCTCGTCGGCCGGCTTCTGGGCACCGATTTCGGCCCGGTGGATCGCCTCGAAGACCTCACGGCGATGGACAGGTACCTCCTTGGGAGCTTCCACGCCCAAACGAACCTTGTCGCCGCGGATCTCCACCACAACGATGGTAATATCATCGTTGATGACGATGCTCTCGTTCTTTTTCCGCGAAAGCACTAACATCTGAGATCCTTTGTCCCACCGCTGCCAAAGCTCCAGGCTGCGGAGGCCCTTTGTCGGGGTGCGCACAACGCCCCGCTATTCCTCTGTCAGCATACGCTTCAGGCACGCCAACGTCAAGCAGCCTCGGCCGGAAACCCAGAGAAATACGCGGACCGGCCGGAATTTGGCACACAATTCGCATACCTCGTCCATTTGCACCAAAGCGCCCCCTCCATCCAAACCAAACCGACAGGAAAGTTGACACTTAAACTACGCTCCAACAGCCAGCCATGTTCCCTCCCCGCTGCCGGGCACCCCCGTTGGCATGTCCACCCTCGGAGGCCTTGTCTCCTCGGACCAGGAAATCTAGGTAATATAGAACGCTTTTGCAATATAGGAGGTTCTCGTCGCGATCGACGGCCCTTGGCGGTGCGTCCCTGAATGGGCGGATGGCCCTCGAGGACGCACGCGAGCCGCCGAACAGACCTGCCGCGCGCGGCTTCCCCCCGACACGGACTAGTGTCTCAACAAGGGGGTGCCACAACGCGATCTTGTCGCCGGCGGGATCACAGGATACGGCCAGAGGCTGGGGTGATGGAAAACCACCGTCGGCCGTGGGCCAAAGGGGGGGGTTGCGCGGGGGGCGAGGCTCCTGCCGAGCCGTATGAGCGACGAAGCGCTCTTTCCTGAAGTGGAACGGTTCGTTCTCTGATCGTTACTTACCGGGCTTGTGGGTATCGTTCCTGGCCCGCTTGCTTACGGTCTGAATACCCAGCGGAGCGTCCCGCCCGCCCGGGAACGCTCAGGCGTGAAAGGACCGGCCGCGTGGCTATTCCAGAGACATCAGATAGGCGATCAGGTCGGCCATCTCTTGTTTGGTCATCAGTTTCTCTTGGCCTTCCGGCATGATGGACATGCCTGTATTGACCAGCTCTTCGATCTCGGTGCGCAGCACGGTATTGGTTTCTCCTTCGGCTCGCTTCAGCGTGACGCTGGTGGCCGTTTCCGAGGCGATCATGCCGGTCATGGACAACCCGTCGGTAGTGACGATGATGTAGTTCAGATAGGCGGGATTGACTTCGCGGTTCGGATCCAGCACGGCCAAGAGGATGGCTTCCGGGCCGCGGTTGCCGATGGTCTCCAGGGGCAGGCCGATTTCCACGCCTACGCCTTCCAGCAGGTGACATTTGGAGCATTCGCGGCGGAAGACCTCCCGGCCGTTTTTCGGGTTTCCCTTCAGGTCGAGCACATCGCGCCAGGCTTCGACGATTTCGTGGCGGGGGGCCAAGGCGGCGCTGGCCAACAGGCGCTCGGCCTCTTGGCGGATCTGCGGGTCGCGGTGACCGCGGAGGTACTGGAGGCGGGCCGGATCGAGTTGACTGGGCAGGATGACCTGCTCGTCGATGGCCCGGAGCAGGACGGCGAGCCGCTCGGGGCGCGCGAAGAGGGCCTCGGCCGCTTCGCTGCGCACGCCGGGTGTGAAGCCGAGCCAGGCGTCGACGAGCATCTCGGCAACCTCTGCCTCGGCGAAACGACTCAGGGCCTGGATCGCCGCCGTCTGCACCTCTTGGGGTTGGCGGCTGTCCAGCAGTTGGCCCAGGATGTGGCGCACTTCGGGGAACGGGGCCAGGGCCAGCGAGCGTACGGCAGCGACGCGCTTGGGCACCGCCAGGTCCTCGTCGGCTGCCTGCTGCTTGGACCGGTGGAGCATTTCGGCCAGCAGCTCTTGGGCTCGCGAGCCGTCGCCGGCGTTGAGGCGAGCCAGCAGGGGGCCGGCCGTCTTCGCCAGCCCCTTGTTCAACCCGTGCAAGATCGCCTGGGCAGCCGGCTTGTCTTCCGCAGCCAACCTGTCGAGCAACCGCAGGACCACCGCCACCTGGTCGCCCTGGTCCTGCAGGCCTGTCTGTTCGGCCAGCTGTTCCAACAGGGAGCGGCCCGTGGCGGTGCGGCGCAGGTTCGGATCTTGGGCCAGCCGGCTCAACAGATCGCCGGCGCGGCCATAGCAGGAGCTGAGCACAGCCAGCCGTACCCAGCGATCGGCCGCATCGCGACGGGCGATGGCCGCCAGCGCCTCGGTCGCCTTGCTGCTGGAAATCTCGCCCAGCGTGAAGGCCAGCTGGTAACGCACGCGGATGTCCGGGTCCGCGGCCATCGCGTACAGCTTATCGCGCACGGGGGGCGAACGTTCCAGCAGACGTTCGGCCAAACGGACCGCGTGTTCGCGCACGCGCGGATGAGGATCATCCAGACGCGGCAGCAGGCTCTCGGGAGTGAGGGCATCCAAGCCGTCGAGCACGTAGAGGGCATGCATCCTCGCCACAGGCGACGGCGACTGGGCCGCCAGCCGCTTGAGCGGCTCGATCGCCTTGCGCTCGTGCCGTTCATAGAGCAGGCGACTGGCCGTGATGCGGTGCCAGCCGTTGGGATGTTCCAGGAGCCGCACCAGTTCCACCGTCGGCAGCTCGCCCAGCCGTACCGGGCCCGGCCGGCGGAAGTCCTCCGGCACGATGCGATAGATCCGGCCGCGGTCGTGGCCGGCCAGCAGATCCAGGTGCTTGCGCGCCGACGGCGGGACCGCGTCCGGATGTTCGTACACCGCCCGGTACATATCGGCCACGTACAGGGCTCCGTCCGGGCCATCGGCAAACTGGATCGGCCGGAACCAGATCTCATCCGACGTCAGGAACTCGTGCTTCTGTTCCACGCGACGGGCCCTGAGGGCCACGCCGTCGGGCTCCAGGCGCATGCGGTGCACCAGGTTGCCTGAGCCTTCGCCCACGAAGGCATTGCCGCGGAAGGCTTCCGGCAGCGCGTTGCCCGTGTAAACGTAGACGCCACAGGCCCCGGTGAAGTAACCGGCCGGTGTGCCGCCCCCTTCGATGGGACCCGAGAAAAGGCCTTTGACCCGCAACTCGGTGCGCAGAATCCGCCACGGCTCCACCGGGCTGGTACGATAAACGGCGTTTCCGTCGGCATGGATGCGCAGCCGCGACGGCGGGGGGATCAGGCACGGGTTGCGGGCGATGTACCGGTCTTCGTACATCACCATTTCGATGGGGACGCTGTTGGAGGATTCGAATTTGCGGCCCCACACATCGAAACTCATCCCGAACTGGGCCCCGCCGCTCTCCAATCGCAGCTGGCCCGTGCGCGGATGGAAGCTGAAATCCCGCCCCCGCGACTCGACCGGATCGGCCTTGTGGCCCGCCTCGCTCGCCTCCCACTTCACCGCGCGCAGGCGCCCGCCCGAGATGCTGGTCATCCCATGGATGCGATTGTCCAAACCCCATCGCAAGCTGTTCGGACACGCGCTGGAACTGGAGTTGTTGAACCCGGTGATGAACACCTCGCGCACGTCGGCTCTCCCGTCCCCGTCCATGTCCTTCAAGTAGAGAATGTCTGGCGAGCTGGCCACGAACAGGCCGCCGCCAAAGCAGACCAGCCCGGTGGGCCAAGAGAGCCCGTCGGCGAACACGGTGGCCCTGTCGAACCGTCCGTCGTCGTCGGTATCTTCCAGCAGCGACACGCGGCTGGAGTTGCGCACCTCGCCCAGCACTTCCCTCTCCGCATACGTGATGAGTTCCGCCACGTAGAGACGGCCGTTCTCGTCGAACACCATATCCACCGGATCGGCGATCATCGGCTCACAGGCCACCGGCTCGATGCGCAAACCCGCGATGAGGTGGAAGGTCCTCAGCGATCCGGTCGGCTCCCGGGGCGGGATCCAGGGCAGGCGGTCCTTGTAGTCCACGGCAGGGTCCACTTTCTCCACGTACCCTCCCTGCCGCACCTCGATGAGCCGCGACGAAGCGGCCGCTGCCTTGCCGCTCGGTCGGACCTCCGCCGCGGTGGCCGTCCCCGGCAGGACCACACCGGCCAGGCAACATCCCAGGCAGCACAGACGGACTGTTACGCCGACCACGTCCGACTCTCCTGTTCGCGGCGAACCGAAGGGATCTTTGGGCTCAAATCCCTGGCCATCGGCATATTCCACCAGCGGGCTATCCGCCTTTGAGCAGTTTCCGGATCGCACGTTTGAGGATCTCTTCCGCTTCGGGCGGGCACATGGAGGCGGACGGTTCGTAGCCGCCTTCCTCGTAGGCCTGCGCCGTACACAGGTACCCAGGGTCGCCCAACCCATAACCGGCCACGGCCACGACACGCTCGGCCAGCACCGTCTGGGCAAAGTGTTGGAACTCGATCATCGGCTCGCCCGGCAGGTGGAGGATGTGTACCGGGCCGATGGCCAGGAGGCTCAGTTCGATGGGCTCCTTCATACGCAGCGCGCAGGCCACCCGGCCGGCCGCTCGCGTTCGCACCGTTTCGCTCTGCTCGGGGTCGGCCAACAGGGCGCGGTTGCGATCGAGCTGCCAGTCAGGCTCATTGCGCACGGGCAGCCGAACCCGGACGACGCGCCACTGGATCGAGTCGGCCGGGAACCACCGGGTCGCAGCCGAAGCGGCCGCCAACGCAGCGTACAGCCGTTGGCTCAGCTGCCTTCGCGCCTCGGGCGACCCGTCGTTGTACTTGCCCATGGTCACATCGCCCGCGCAGCCGGTGAAATAGATCTGAAAGACGCCCTCTTTGGCTTCCAGCCGCTGGCGGGCAAAACCAGGCACGTCCCAGCAGGCCCTTCCGTCGCCGTAAAAACTCTGTGGATGGGTGGCGTAGTAGTGGAGGCGCACCAGTGGCCTGCGGTCCCGGGCCAACGTGATCGTCTTGAGGATCGGATCGATGTTCCCTTCGGGCATCGCCCGCAGCTTGGGATCCTTGCAGGAACTCCATCGCGTCAGGGCCGAGCCGTCTTCGGCCCGCAGGCGGCGGATCGAGGCCACGCGGTCCACGCGCGCCGTGCCCAGCCCGACCTGATTGAAAGGCTCCAGCTTGTCCACGGCCTGCTTCGCGGCTTCGGCCAACCGTTTGGTCACCTCGTCCAAAAAGGCCAGATCGATGCGCTGCAGCGGCTTTTCCGTATCCTGGAGCAGCTTTTGGGCGTCTGCGTCCACACTGGGTGCAGTGTGCTGGTGTACGCAGTGGACGGCCACCCGGCTCGGATCCGTGCCCACGGCGTCGGCCAGCCTGGCCTGGAACATCCGGTGCGCCGAGTTGCGCAGAGTGCACCAGTCCACCGCGCAAAGCACATATCGCTGTCCGTCACACTCCAGCACGATACCTTTGGCCAACAGCGGTGTCTCCACCGTCTCTAGCGGACGCCGGCAGAGCCAATGGCCCACAGGCAGCGTAACTTCACTCTGGAACGTGGCCACCCGCAGGCGTCGCTCGGCGGCGGGCAACTCGCCAAGCCATCCCGACCAACAGGAAAGCCCAACCAACAGAAAAGCCCAACGAACGAACCGCTTCATGATCTTTCTCCAATTGCACAACAGGATCTGGATTCCCCTTGGCGGCAAAACACGAATGACTCCAGCTCGATCGGCCATGGCCCTTCGGCTGGTCCCGAAAGACGTTCGAGCCTTGGTGGCTGTGCTGTGACCGCGGCCCCACGGCCGAACTGGGGCTCCTGGACTCCCAGCAACTGGCGGATGGCCGACTTCAACGCCTTTTCGGAATCGGGCGTCACGAACGAATCGGTCGGCTCGTAGCCGCCCTCGCGGAAGGCCTCTTCGGTGCACAGGTATCCGCAGGCGCAATCCCCGTAGGCGGCCACGGCCACGAACCGGTCCGGCGCCATGTGCTGAGCGTACAGTTGAAAATCGATCATCGCTTCCCCGGGCAGGTGCAGCACGCATGCGCGGCCGAGTGCCATTGAACTCAGTTGGAACGGCACATGGCGCCTGGCCAGGAATGCCAGGGCCATGGCACCGCGGTAGATGCGCACCGATGGGTTCAGTTTTGGGTTGAGCATGCGGCGCCGATAGTCTTCTTCCGTGTATCCAGGGTCCGACCGTGGACGGAGCGCCAGGAGGGTGGTCCGCCAGCGGATCGAGCGGGCCGGTTCGAACCGTGTGGCCTGCGCAGCGGCGCGCATGCCTGCCAAGAGCCTCGCGGCCAGACCCGCCCGGGCCTCGCGGCTCCCGTCATTGTACTTCCCCGCCGTGATATCGCCCCCGCAGCCGTTGAAGTAGATCTGGAAGACGCCTTCTTCCGCCTGCAGGGCCTCGCGGGCCATCCCCGGGAAATCGTAACTGGCCCGCGGATCGCCGTAGAAGCTCTGCGGGTGGGTGGCGTAATAATGGAGCCGCACCAAGGGTGCTTCGCCGCGTGCCAGCGTGATGGTCTTCAACCACGGATCGACCTTCCCTTCCGGCATGGCGCGCAAGTGCGGGTCGATACAGCGGCTCCAGCGCACCAGGATGCGGCCCTGCTCGTCTTTCACCCGACGGCTGGAGGCCACACGCTCCACCTTCGCCTGGCCTGTTCCCACCCGATCGAAAGGCTCGAGTCGTCCCCTCGCCTCAGCCACGGCAGTGGCCAGCCGCCGGGCCACTGCGTCGAAGAAGGCCGGCCGGGGATGGGGCGGCGAGGCGTCGATCCCTTCCAGCAGCTCCATGGCCTCGCGGTCGCCCATCGGCGCCGTGTGCTGGTGGACCGTCTGCACCGCCACCCGCGCCGGATCCGTCCCCGCCGCCTGGGCCATCTTCTCGCGGAACAACAGATGGGTCCCGTTACAGACTTCGCACCAATCCAGCGCACAGAGCACGTATCGCCGGCCGCCGTCCTCCAGCACAACGCCTTTGGCCAAAAGGGGATGTTCCACCGTGGCCAACGGCTGATAACTCGAATAGATCGGTTCGCCCAAAGGCGGCGTCACGTCGCACTGGAAGGTGGCCAGCCGCAGCGGGCCGCCAGCCAACCCAGGCGGGCTGAAGGCCAGGAAAGCCAGCGGCAGCAACAAGGCGACGGCCACCACAGACGCTCGACCTCGGGACGATCCACCACCGCCGCCGGACGCGACTACCAAACCGCACATCGCCGATCTCCTTCGGTGCCGTGACGCCCCTCGACACCAACTACCTTATCCAGCCGGACATCCCGATGCAAATCACCGTGACCGAGTCGGGACGGCCGTGGGGCCGCCGCCGGGTGGCCCACGTCCCCATCGTTCCTGCCTCTCCACTCGGCCGGCATCTCCGCACTGGGATCGAAGCGTTTGAAGGCCCAAACCAC
>DQVB01000314.1 GCA_015661985.1 Planctomycetota bacterium
GCCCCGGCCCTGTCGTCGGGAACCGTATGTCCACTGGGTCAATCGTCGCGCGACAACTACCGCGCCAGCCAGATCACCGTGCACGATTCTGCGGCACCACCAAGGACAAATCCGAATGTCCAGATCCCTGATGACAAGAACACTGGCTGTTATCCAGCGGCTGCGGCACAGCATCTGGCGGTGCACTGGTACGTTCGGGAACATTTGGATTTCGGGGCGTGTCTGTTGGACAATTGCGCGCGGTGATTTAGAATACTACCAGAAACTACGGGGGTATGCCGCGTGCTCTGCTCGGGCACCACACGGGTCTGCGCTCCCGCCTGTGCGGCCGTTTGGCCAGCCAGCAATCATGGCTTTCGCCGCGAGCGGTCCTTCGTAGTCCTGCCTTTGTTCGTAGTCCCGCCTTCAGGCGGAATGATCGGCTCCGTTTGCTGGCGCCCCCATTCGGCCTGAAGGCGGTACTGCAAACAGTGCAGCAGCTTGCTCGGCTCCCGGACTGTCAGGCGATTTTGAACCATGCCGGACCGGACCGCAGTCGAACTTGGCAACTTCCGTTGTCATAACGGGTTACGGCGCCGGCCGGCGTGAGAGTGTTCATGAGGAGAGTTCGGTTCGGGGACGCGAAGAGACCGAGGGGCGGACACCCCGGGCCGGTTGCGGGCCGGAGGGGCCGCCGGTAAGCTGGCCGTCGCTCGAATCTGGATATGACAACTCGGCCGCCACTTCGATCCGGGAAAGGGAGTCGCACTGGGGAGAAGATTGTGCGGCGCATTCCGGCTGGCAGCCCGCTTGCCGCCGTGGTGGTCGCTGGGGAACTGGGGAGCTGGAACGGTGCCCGCCGTGGCGAGCGAAGGACATATGGACCAACCAGCGGAACCACCAGCTCTGCGATGAGGGTTTATCACGGGCGGAGCCAGCGCGGTAATGGGCGAGGCTGTAGGCTGTGGCCACTTTCCTCGAACGAGGAGTTCGGCGATGATCCCGAGGCAACGTGCCGCGTCCTTTGTGCGACCAGGCCTTCCGTTGGTGACCGTCTTGTTGTTGCAGGCGACGTGCGTGGGAGCCGAGTGCAGGGCTTCCGACTCAGACCGCGTCTTTGCCCGGCGGATACTTCAACTGACGGGGGTGGCCGGTGGGCTGGTGGTGCATGTCGGCTGTGGGGATGGGCGGCTGACGGCAGCCTTGCACAGGGGCAATGCCTACCTGATCCAAGGGCTCGATACCAGCGCCGAGAACGTTGCCAAAGCCCGGGGATACCTGCGCTGCAGGAACCTGTACGGCCCTGTGTCGGTGGCCCAATACGACGGGAAGAACCTGCCTTACGGCGACAATATCGTGAACCTGATCGTGGCGAGCGTCGGGTCTCATGTGGCACGGGAGGAGATCAGCAGGGTGCTCGTCCCGGGTGGTGTGTGTCTGACCCTGGGCTCTGACAATTCCCTTCTTGACTCCTTCCGCAAACCTTGGCCGAACAACATCGACGACTGGCCTCAGTACTTGAACAAGGCCGACAATAACGCCGTGGCCAAAGATTCTGTGGCGGGTCCGCCGCGGCTGCTCCAGTGGACCGACAAACCGGTCTGGTCCCGTTCCCACATGACCATTCCCACGGTGGCCAGCCTGGTCACCAGTAAGGGGCGTCTATTCTCGATCGAAGACTCCGCTCCCCCGGACAACCCGTTCCTTCCCGCGGCGTTCCGCATCGTTGCCCGCGACGCGTTCAACGGCAAGGAGCTGTGGAGCCGCAAGATCGCCCGCTGGGAATCGGTGACGATGTACATCAAATGCCAGCCTGTGCAGCAGCAGCGGCGCATGGTCGTGGTGGGCGAGACGCTCTACTGCACGCTGGAGCTGGAAGGTCCGCTGTCCGCCCTCGATGCGGCTACCGGCGAAGTACTGAAAGTCTACGAGAACACCGATCCGACCCAGGAGGTGGCCTACGACCAAGGCATCCTGTTCCTGAATATCGGAGACCGCTTTCCCAGCGCGGCTTATAACATCGTGAAGTTGAAAGGAATGCCTTTTGCCATTGGAGCGGACCCCTCACAGCCTTTCCACGGCTGCGGTTTCAAGGAGGGTTATGCTCCGGAGGTCAATGACAAGGAAGCCTCGACGAGTGTGATCGTCGCCCTCGACCCTGAAACCGGCAAGCAGCTTTGGGCCATCCGCAATATCAACACGTACACCGCCGGATCATTGGCTGTCAAGGGAGAGCATGCAGTCTATCAGGCGGCAGACGGGTTGTTCTGCGTCAGTGCCAAGACGGGCAAACGCCTTTGGACTGTAAAGAAGAAGATCGTCAACGCGGTGGGGCATGATTCGCACACTCCGGGCACGACGCCGAATACGGTCGTCATCGGTGGTGACAAGGTGTTTGCCGTCGAGTCAATACCCACAAAGCGGATCCTCCCAAACGCCAAGAATATGCTGTACGCCTATGCGTTGAAGGACGGCAGGCAACTGTGGCAGGTTCCGATCAGTGGGAATTACCAGGCTCCATGCGACGTTTTCTACGTAAAGGGAAGGTTGTGGATCGGCGGGCCGCATCCGACGCAGCTCGATCCGGAAACCGGGGCTGTGATCAAGGTGCTCGTGCAGAAGATGACAGGCCCCATGAGCCATGATCGCTGCTACCGCAATCTCATTACCGAACGGTACTTCATCAACAGCAAAACGGGCGGTGCCGACTTTCTGGATCTGGATACCGGTCAGGAATTCCCCCACCACTGGACTCGCGGCTGCTGTGGCATGGGCGTCCTTCCGGCGAACGGGCTCGTCTACTCCACGCCCTACGCGTGTCAGTGCAGTATGGGGTCCATGTTTCAGGGGATGAATGCCTACGCTTCCGTTCAGCCCACACTACGGAGGTCGGACGAGCCGATCCTCATCGAACGTTCCGTGCGTCTGGAGAAAGGGGCGGCCTACGGCAGGATCCCAGACGCCACCGCCGCGGGTGACGAGGATTGGCCGATGTACCGCCACGATGGATTCCGCAGCGGCATCACCAGGTCTCCGCTTCCCGCAACACTCAAGCTGCATTGGGAGACGAAGCTCCCCAGCAGGCCGAGCGCCGTCACTTCGGCTGCCGGGAAGGTATTCGTCTGCGCTGTCGATACGCATGCGCTGTATGCTCTGGACCACGCAACCGGCATGAAGCAATGGACATTCACCGCGGACGGCCGCATCGACTCGCCTCCCACGTATTACAAGGGCATGGTCTTGTTCGGTTCGCGTGACGGCTGGCTGTACTGCCTGAGAGCCTCAGACGGCGTATTGGCGTGGCGGTTCAAAGATCTGCCGGACCGACTGATCGGCGCCTATGGCCAGTTGGAATCGAAATGGCCCGTTTCGGGAAGCGTGTTGATCCTGAACGACACGCTCTACTTCGCCGCGGGGCGCTGTTCATACCTGGACGGCGGGATCGTTCTCTACGCGTTGAATCCCCGCACTGGGGAACTGCTGAAGAGCCGCTCGTGTTACGGCCCCTTCTCCGACAAGACGGGCTTCCCCATCGGCGGGCATGGAGGGTTCAAGAACGATATTCTGGTGACAGACGGCACCAGGCTGTACCTGCGCCACAAGGCCTTCGATCTCGACCTGGCCGACACAATCGGCCGGCGGCACATCGTTCCCAGTGCCGGCTTTCTGGACCAGCGACCTCACCACCGCACGTGTTGGTCCGTTAGCGCCTCGATCGGCAGGTGGTCTACTGACATTCTGGTGAGCGATGGTGAGCGGTACTACGGGGTCCAGGGTTTTCCACTCTGGCAAAACCACTCCTACTTTGACCCGCGCCGAAACGGGTACACACTTTCCGCGGGCCTCTTGGGTTCGACGCCGCAGGTCACGGCAGAGGACGGGGCGAGAGACAGGCGTGGCCTCAGGAGAAAGGGCCGTCGTGGAGCCGGCGGCAGAGAACTCTGGCAGGCTTACATCCCCATCACCGGCAAGGCGATGGCCCTGGCCGGCGATGTGTTGTTCGTTGCCGGCGAGCCCATGAAGTTCGACGATCCCTCGTACCACAACTACGTGGCCGCTTACAACGGCCGGCTGGGAGGACGGCTGTTGGCCGTATCCGCGACGGATGGTAAGAAGCTGGCCGAGTACAAACTCAGAGCCGCCCCATCCTGGGACGGCATCGCCATCGGCAACGCCCGACTATATATCAGCCTGGCCGACGGTACCGTTCAGTGTTTCGGCCAATGATGCTGTCCCGGCGCCGGTCGACTGTGCACTGGATTTGGGGACCCAAGAAGAAGCACCCGCTTGAAGGATCTCCTGTTGATCGTGGGCCGACTTTCGTTCACGCCTTTCGCAGCGGCGGCGTAGACTCGTCCACCGACTCGTCGGCACAGAACCAACCCAACCGGCCGAGGAGTCGGAAATAGATGATCGTCACGGGAAGGAAGAAGGCGATCGTGATCCCCTTGCCGACCATACCTGCATACGTGTGGGCCAAGACGGCCAGGGCAAGAAAGACGCCCATCAGTAACGTCGTCTTCAGATAGAAGACGGCCCACGCGCGCCATGTGCCCGGGATCGCCTGGAGGATCTTGGCCGAGAAGACGCCCCACGGCGCCCCGGCCTCCACGGCGCTCAACAGGGTGACGGGGAAGAGGACAACGGCGCTGCTGTGCCCCAGGATGGCGGTGGCCAATGGGCCCAGGCCGGCCAGCCGAGCGAACAGCGCGCCGGGCAGACCGGCAAAGAGAAAGGGGAGGATGATATACAGGCATTGGAAGAGAGCGTCCAGCCACTCCGGCTGCTCCCAATCTTCCAGCGTGTCGCACCCTTCCACGGTGTGCTGAACGATGGCCAGCCAGAAGGGGGCCAGGAAAGGTATGCAGACCAGCGTCGCGGCAAACCCCAGGGTATCGATCACCACACCCAAATAGGAGAGGGGCGGGGCGGTCCACGTTTCCAGAATCATGGCGATCAGGTTCATCAGCCAAATGCCCAACAGGCATAGGGTGAGGACCAGCCAGCGCCGGCGCACTTCCTCCTCGTTCAAGTAGCTGATCACCCCTGAGCGGAAGAGCCACGGGGGCGGTTTCCGCGAGGGTTTCAGTTCCCACTGCCTTTCCTCCTGGGCCATGCGATCTTCTTCTTCGAGCCGCCGTTGGCCTCGTGCCAGCACGTCCTCCAGATAGGGTCCGTAATCGACGGCCGGCGGCGTGTCGCCGGTCCCGTACTGTTCGGTGCGAGGGATGGCCGGCTCCGGCGGCGCCGGCGCGGGCGACGGGGCGTGGACCACCGCTGGGTGCTGGCAGTCGGGGCATGCGATCTCGGTGCCCACCTGATCTTCGGTGGCCAGGAGCCTCGTGCCACACAGCGAACACTTCACTCCAATGTAGCGCTGCTCGGCCGACGGCGCAGAGGCCCAATCGTCCTGATCGTCCAGCAAGTCGTATTCTTCTTGGCTGGCGCCCGGCTCCTCGTCGGGAGGCTCCTCCTCGGCCGGTATCGTCTTCAGCGGCGGCACGGTGACCCCGGTGTGGCAGTCGGGGCAGGTCAACTGTTCACCCACCTCTTCGGGTGTAGCGTACAGACTGGTGCCGCAGACATCACAGCGCACCGGGATGTACGTTTTCGCTGCCGATGGGCTCTCCTCCCCTGCTGTCAACTCGTGCGCCCCAGTAGCCTTGATCCGAGCGATCCGTTCAGCCAGCTGCTCGGGCGTCGGCACCGTGAACTTCCCATGACAACAGGGGCATCGCCGGTGTTTGCCCGCGTATCGGCGCCGAGCGCCCAACAGCGTGGTGCAATGGGGACAACGGAATTCGATCTCGGCCCTTCCAGGATCGGACACAGCCTCGCCCCGCCAAACAGCTTGTCAAACCAACAACCTGGGGCGTGGGGGCCGCACACACCGGAACGGCGGAGGCGGCCCACCGACAAACGGCTCCTCGGCCCTACCGTTCGCCGATCGCTCGGCACGGGTTGCCCATCACCTCTTCATAACGCCCCCACAAAGCGTCGCCGCACCGCGGCATGGCGTCACAGAACCGCCATACGAGCTGATTCAGGGAGTGCCAGTCTCGGGATTCAAACCGGAACGTCAACGCCGGCTCGCTGAGCGAGCCTCGAACCAGCGCCCAGCCATCGGGGAAGTCGATCCGCACCCCGTCCAACACCCGCTGGGGATGGCCCATCCACGTGGCCTGCACGTGCTCCAAAACGCTCTGGTGATCCCGGGGATCGACCGGCACGCGCAGATCCGGCGTGACATAGGCCCGGGGGCATCGCCGCCGCCACCAGGCCAGTGACCGGCCGCTGTCGGCCAGGAAAGCCACAACTCGGCAAACGCTCATCAGGGCATCGTCGCCGCCGCTCAGTTCCCCATAAAAGAAGTGGCCGCTGACCTCGGCTCCGAACAGCGCATCGGCATCAAGCATGCGCGCGCAGATAAACCCGTGGCCGCCCCGTTCCACCAGCGGACGGCCGCCCAACTGGACAGCTGCCCGGGGGACCACGTCGGAGAAGGTCTGGTCGTATACGAACGCCTTCCCCGACAGCTGGCGGCCGAAACTCTGCAACAGTACCCACGTGGCCTCCTCGGCCGTCAGCACCACGCCGTCGTTGTCGACCAAAGTCAGGCGGTCGCCGTCCCCGTCGAAGGCAATGCCCAGGTCGGCGCGCTCGTGATCCACCGTTTCGGCCAGGGCTTCGAGCAATTCGGCACGGGAGCAATCGGCCACCGCGCCGCCAAAGTCCGGTTGGGGACTATCGCGGATCACCAGGATCACCGCCAGGGGAAAGACGGCCTGCAGATAGCGCCGGGCCCGCAACGCCCACGTCCCGTGCATGGCGTCCAGGACGATCCGCACCCGCGCGTTGCGCCACTCCACCCACTTCTGTTGGAGCCAACCCACGTAGTCGTAAGAAATGTCCAGCTCGCGCCGCGAACCAGCCCCGCACCTGCGCCGCCGCGGCTGCCGCCGTGCCGCCGCCTCACGCAACGCCGCCACGTCCTGCGACGTGGGAGGCCGGTTGCCGATCATCCACTTCAACCCGTTCGTGTCCGCTGGGTTGTGCGATGCCGTGACCACCGCGCAACCCTGCGCCCGCAACCGGCGATGGGCATAGTAGACCATCGGCGTGGGCAGCTGCCCCAGCTCCACTACGTCCATCCCCGCCCGACAAAGCCCGTCGGCCAGAGCCTCCATGAAAGCGGGCGTAGAGGCCCTCGTATCCCCGCCAATGACGAACTTGGCCCGCGGCCTCAGCTGCCCGCCCAACGCCGTGCCCCACCGGCGATACAAGCGAGGCGTCAGCTGGCCGTCCACCTTCCCCCGGATGTCGCACGGCTTGTAGATGCTCAACAGTACCCTCGCCTTCTCAATTGGCCCTGAATCCGGTCATCAAGGATATCACAATCGCCCCGGCGCCGGGCGCCGGAAGACCTCACCCCCTCGGCCGTCCGCGCCATGCCCCCGGCCACCGCCGAAACGGTTCGCCGAAGGAGCTCATCCAACACCCCAAGCCCCCAACGTGGGGCAGACCTCCAGCCTGCCACCGACCACCCAAAACATGCGCGCGTGGGGCACACATGTACCACGCGTAAAACTCACAAACAGCAGGCCTGGACACCAACTCAGCGCTGCATCCACGGGTCGCCCCTACTGCTGCGGTGAGTGCTGAAAACCTCCCAACGCCCATTCCCAACCACCTCACTGATTATCCTACGCCAACCGCCCCGGCAAGGCCACTCCAACCGGCGCCGCGCCCGCCTTGAACGCCCAACACTCCCGCAACAGGGCTGTCCAATGGGCGACGTGCCGAGGCCAGAACGCCCACTTGACCGGCCCGCACGGGCCCCTCTCCCCCGGTGGGTCCGCGGGTCCGGGCACCCCATGGCCCGGCCGGTCCAACTACGGTCGACGCGGCTGTCAAGCCCGGGGGTCCCAGACGGTCCCCGGCGGGATCCGGGCGACCACCGTAAGTAGTTTGGCCTCAATGAGTTCAGGCGTGTAGCCGATGTGGCAGAGCAACGGGCGTTCAGACGTATTTCAGAGCCGCTCTCCGCGCCGCGGGGGCCTTGTCTTCTGATCGCTGGAGAGCGTTTTTGGGGAACACACTCCGGAAAAGGGCTCCTCCGATCGTGGACCTGTTGGCAGCTGCGAAACAGGCCAGCGGACACGGATCGGAGAGGTGCCCCGGCCTCCGGCGGTTCTTTTTTCGACATTCGGGTGGAGGCCATTTAGACGCCTGCTTGGGTCCCCAATGAGATGCTCGTCACCAACGCCGGCGAAACCGGAGGGAAGCATACGAGTCGCTTTACGGAAAAGGAGTACCGAAGGGGTCGATGGAAAGGCATGCTTTGAAACGCCGGGACGCAGGGAACACGGGGTGTCCTCGAGCTCCTTTCCTCTGCGACCTCCGTGCCTGTGTGACTCGAACCCCAAAGTGTCTGGGGAGAACTTCTTCCGACCCGTTGTGGGAACGAATCCGTCTCCTGATCGAATTCGTCCTGAACCGGATCGAAGCTTCTCATGGGTTGAACTCGCCCGGCGCAACGATGCCGGAACGGATCAACGCGGCGCGGCAACAAGCGGTCAAACGGCTGGAAGAACTCGGGGAGGACGTTCCGGGGCATAAAGCCTTGTGCGACGACTTGGACGATTCGTTCTTTGCGGCGCAGCTGATCAGCTATCCGGGCAACGACCTGTCCCAGCAGCCAGGCGTCGAGCGGATCGCCAACGTCGCGCAACGCAGGGTGAGGAGGACGATTGACGCGGAATCGCAATCGCGGAAGCACCCGCCGGTTAGGGTCGCCTCACGACAGGGGTAGGCAGCGCGGGTTGGGCCCAGGCACCCCCTGCCCCTATCGTGAAGGGGGGCTTTCTCACGTGGACGCCGCTCAACTGGCGCGAGGGTGGGCCCGCACGACAGGCTGGAAGCCTGTGCCACGTAGCCTGTCGCACTTGGAGGCCGGTCAATGGGCTCGCGGGTGGGCCTTTTCGTAGGCCGCGCGCAGCCCTGCGGTACTGACATGGGTGTAGATCTGGGTCGTGACCAGGCTGCGGTGGCCTAACAGCTCCTGGACGCTGCGGATATCGGCCCCTCGGTCCAGCAGGTGGGTGGCGAAGCTGTGGCGAAGCGAATGGGGCGTGGTGCGGCCGTCCAGCCCCGTTTGGCGGAGGTATTTTTCCAGCATGCGGCCCACGCTGCGGGTACTCAACCGGCGGCCGAACTTGTTGAGGAACACGGGCGATTCGGGGCCTTGGGGCTCACGGGGACTGAGGCGGCGAACGGCCAGCCAGCGCTTCAGGGCGCGGGCGGCGTAGGAGCCGATGGGGGCCAGCCGTTCGCGTCGGCCCTTGCCCCGGACGCGAACCACCCCCGCGGCGAAGTCCAGATCGCTTTGGTTCAGGCCCACCAGTTCGCTGACGCGCAAGCCCGCCGAGTACATGGTTTCCAAGATGGCCCGGTCGCGCAGTCCCAGGGGTTGGTCGGCTGGCGGAGCCTCCAAGAGCCTGCCGATCTCGTCGGTGGACAGGAAGTGGGGCAGCTTGCGCGGCTTGCGAGGGTTGCGCAGGGGCCGGGCCGGGTTGTTCTTGACCCATCCTTCGCGCTGGCCGAAACGGAAGAAGCTGCGCATCGACGCCAGCCGCCGGGCCACGGTGGTCTTGGCGTAACCCGCTTCGTGGAGGGCCGCCACGTAGCCGCGCAGCTCGAGGACCGAGATGGCCCCGGGAGGCGGGGCCGTGCCGCCGCGGGCTTCGGCCAGGTACCCGGCCAGCGCGCTGAGGTCTTCGCGGTAGCTCTTGACGGTCAACTCCGAGGCGTTTCGCTCCACCCGAAGATACTGGAGGAAACGCTCGATAGCCCGCTGCAAGCTGACCGACTCCAGATCGCCCATCGGCTGCTCGTACTCCCCGCAGGCCCGGGCCGGGTCAAGATGACTGTTTTCCCAGTGTTGCAAACCGGCAGGGCAGGATGGACATTCCTGTCCGTCATAGGTCGGGCAAAACGCGCAATAACCTGCGTATCGTCAATGCCACAAACGTGAGTTTTGCCGAACTAGCCGGGATTGCCGGTCGAGCCCATGATGGACGGGCAAGAATGCCCATCCTACATCTTTCTCGAACGTTGGGGTTTTCTCCCATGTACCGGCCGTTCAGTAGCCTTCGTCGTTGTCGGTGGGCAGGGGCAAGTTGAGCCTGCGGTTTGGGGCCCCTTTGCAGCTCTGTTGCCGCACCTTCTGGCTCAGCACGGCCGCATCGTACCAGGTGAAGCTGAGTTCCGGGTTGGAAGCGAAGCGTCCCAGCATCCGGAGCGTCTCTGCGCGGCTGGCATCGTCGTACAAGAACACGTACCGCTCGACTCCTTTGACCAGGGCCAGGACGTTGATATCTTGAGCCATTGCCGTTATTCTCCTCCGTCTTGATCGGGTACGTGTCCCTGCCGCGTCGAGCCGCTCCAGGATTGTTATCGGATGATGGGCCACCGCCACACCACTCGCGTTTCCCCGGCTCCGCCGCGGGCGCTGAGCATTTCCCAAATGTGCATGTGGCAGCAGAAGCGGATGAAGTCGTCGCTGCGTTGCAGGTAGCTTTGCCAGCCGCCGAAGCGGGCGTCATCGCGGAAAAAGTAGTACGTCTGTAACGCCTCGGTAAAGTCGGCATCATGCCCGTTATAGGACCGTGTGTGTGTCAACACAGGCTGAGCGGTGGGAAGACACGGTGGCGGCGCGGGTTGGGGAGGCGGCGGAATAAAGCCGCTCGGATCAGGCCATGGCTTTGGCAAAACCTTGTCAACTGGGTTGGTTGCTCCGTCTGGACCGGAAGCGGCGGGGATATACGCCGGCGTTTGCGTCTTGAGTTGCTCGCGCGCCAAGGCCATCTCCGCTTCGAAGATCAGCGACCCGGGGATCTCGGATTCCTCGGGCGTCCCCCAAGGCAACCCGTATCCGGGCGGGATGGGATGGAAACACGGATTGGCCGCGTACCACTCCACACGCATCGCGCAGCGGGGCGGGTAGTAAGGCGAATAATCGGTCACGGCGCCGATGACGATGGCGTCGACCTCCAGCAGCTGGGCCAATCGGCGGGCGTCCTCAGCACTGCTCAACTCGATCCCGTGGTCCCGCATCGCCTGCTCGACTACCCCCACCGGCACCACCTCGAACCCCGGCACCAACTGCAGCTCGTTGAAATAGGCCGCGGCAAACTGACGTCCGTCCACCGTCGGCTCGCTGCTCAGGTTGAAAAACGGAGCCACGGCCACCTTGGACAGCTGCGGAAACGGATTGTGGACCGTCGGCTGATAGGCGACCTCCGGCAGCAGCGAGCAGCCGCCGAAGACCACGCAGAAGAGAAAACCAACGCGCAGCAGCATGGGGGGGTCATACGTCTCCAGCAGGTGGCCCCCCTGCTTTCGTGGGCCAAGAGGCGACGCGGTCCAAGTGCGCCGCCGCCCGGCCGGATCGCTACAGTCCCGTTTATCGGCAAGGCCGACCCAGTATCTCCAGACTTCGTCGCCGAAAAAAACGCGCGGCCACGCCGGCCTTGCCCGCCGGGCTCCCAGCCTGACAATGGGAAAAGGAGGAGACGGCGCCCGGGCGATCGAGTACCCCCAGGCCGTTTGCCCAGGGGGGGCCAGTTTGTGGGGTCGGCGTGGCGTGCCAAGTGCATCGCCGCCAAGCTGACCACCAGCGCGGTGACCGAGTGGCCCTGTGTGGCCGATCGAAGGAACAGCCCGTGAATGCACCTCGCAACCCAACCCGTCCTGTGAGGATAGGATCTGTAACCATCGGCGGGGGCAGACCGATCGTGGTGCAGAGCATGTGTACGGCCAAGGCTTGGGACGTGGAGGCCGCGGTGCGCCAGATCGATTCGTTGTGGCGAGCCGGGGCCGGGGTGGTGCGAGTGGCGGTGGACAGCCGGCGGGAGGCTGATGCGCTGAAGGAGATCCGCCAGCGGAGCGAAGCCAACTTGGCCGTGGATCTGCAGGAGAGCTACCAGTTGGCCGCCGACGTGGCCCCTTTCGTGGACAAGATCCGGTACAACCCCGGCCACCTGTATCACCATCAGCGCAGCCGCCCGTGGCAGGACAAGGTCCGCTTCCTGGCCGACGTGGCGGGCCAGCACGATTGTGCCATCCGCGTGGGGGTCAATTGCGGGTCGGTGGACCCGGCACAGCGGTCGCGTTTCGCGCCGGACGACTGGCTCGGGCCGATGTTGGCCAGCGCGCTGGAGCATTGCGAACGGCTCGATTCATTCGGTTTCACCCGGTATTGCGTGTCGCTGAAGGATTCCGATCCCCGGCGGGTGGTGGAGGTCAACCGGCGCTTTGCGGCCCAGCGACCGGACGTGCCCCTGCACCTGGGTGTGACCGAAGCTGGGATGCCGCCCGAGGGCATCGCCAAGACGCGTATGGCGCTGGAGCAACTCATAAGCCGGGGCATCGGCGACACGATCCGCGTGTCCTTGACCGTGCCCGGATGGCGCAAGCACGAAGAGGTAGAAGCGGGGCGGCGGATTTTGGAAGATATCGCGGCGGGGCGGATCGGTAGCCAAGACGAGTTGGGCGCAGGGCGACTGAACATCGTCAGTTGTCCGAGCTGTTCCCGGGTGGAGAACGAGGCTTTTGTCGAGTTGGCCGTCAAGGTCCGAGAGATGACTCGCTACGCGGCCCGTTACCCGCTGACCATCGCCGTGATGGGCTGTCGGGTAAACGGACCGGGCGAGACGGACGACGCGGACCTGGGCGTCTGGTGCGGCCCGCGGTTTGTGAACCTGAAGCGAGGCGGCGAGCTGCTGGGGCGGTTTTCCTATCAGGAGATCCTGCCGCGGCTGAAGGCCGAGCTGGACGCATTGATCGCCTCACGGTTTGGATCGCCTCGCTGAAGGCTGGCCTGTGGCCGTCGGGGTTGAACGGATCAGGCGCAGGGTGGGCCCAGCGGCCGCCGGTCCGCGCTGGCCCACCGTTGTGCTTTGCGAAAAACGCTCGCCAGGCGGGTTGAAAAGTGCTGGGCCTTTGAGCAATGGTGAATGGCCTGGTGCTCGATGGCATAAACCGCATGATGGTGGGCCATCGGCCGCCCGCGGCGGCCTCGCCCCCCTACGGGCTGAGTGAACGGGAAGGCGGCGCATGGGCAGCTCAGCGGGCTGGTCGAACTTCCTTTTCCCATTGGGCCAGCCGACGTTTCAGTCGCCGCACCTCGTCGGGCTGGGCATCCAGAAGGTTGTCCTGCTCGCCCGGGTCCCGCGCCAGATCGAAAAGGTATTCGCTCACCTGCTGGCCGTCCTGGCGGCTCAGGTATTTGAGCGTCCCGTCGCGCACGGCTCGCCAAGTGCGCTGGCCGCGGCGGGCTCGCCAGAAAAGCGTGCGCGGCATATCCGGCCGCCGCGATGCAATGTGGCGCACAATGTCGATGCCATCGAAAGGCCGGTCCGCCGGCTCCCGCGCCCCGGCCACCCGTACGATGGACTTGGACAGATCGAAGCTGATGGCCACCTGGTGGCTCACCACACCGGCGGGGAGCACACCGGGCATGCGCATGATGCACGGCTCCCGTATCCCGCCTTCGAACAGGCCGCCCTTGTAGCCGGAAAAGGGGGCGTTTCGGGCGAGCCGCGTTCCGCCGTTGTCGCTGAAGAAGATGACCAGCGCCTCTTGGGCAAAGCCGCGGCGCTGCAAGGTGGCCAGGACCCGACCGATCCCCTCGTCAAGCCGCTCCAGCACGGCGACGTAGTCCTCGCGGGTTCCTTGGTTCCAGTTCTCTTGGGTCCGAGGTCGTTCGGGCTTCTGGCCCGGTCGCTGCAGCGGTGTATGAGGGGCCGTGTAAGGCAGGTAGAGGAAAAAGGGCCGCGAACCGTCGTGACGCCGGAGGAAATCCACGGCCGACTGGGTGATCAGGTCCGTCAGGTATCCTTCGCGGTAGACCTCCCTCTCGTTCTCATACAGCATGTGCGTCCCGTCCCATTCGCAGTGAAAGTAGTAGTCGACCCCGCCTCCCAAGGGACCGAAATAGTGGTCGAAGCCGTGCCGGATGGGAGAGAACTTGCGCTCGTAGCCCAGATGCCATTTGCCGTAGGCCACGGCCGTATAGCCGACCCCTTTGAGAAGCCGGACGACGGTGGCCTCGCTGGCGGGCAACCCCAGGTCGTGGCGAGCGGCCAGCCGGATAGCGTCATCGTAACGCCCCACGTTGCCGGTGCCGATGGCGCATTCCAGGCCGCCGACCCGATGCTGGTAGCGCCCCGTCATCAGTGCCGTGCGCGTAGGCGTGCATTCGGGGCCATTGGCATAGAAGTTCGTCAGCCGTACGCCTTCCGCGGCCAGACGGTCCAGGTTCGGGGTGCGGATGTCCGGGCAGCCGTAGCAGCCCAGGTCCCCGTAGCCCATGTCGTCGGCCACAATGAGCAGGATGTTGGGCGTCGCGGCCCCCGCCACCGCACCCAATAGGCTCAACATCACAGCGCACTGCACAATACCTGTTGCTCGCAGCATCGTTCGTCCTTCGACTCAACGAGGATGATCCGCCCGAAACGGTTCGATCCATTGTCGGTGACCCGCCCGCCGCCTTCAAGCGCCGAGCCGAAAGGGCTCAACGTGGGACAGGCTTCCCAGCCCGTCGCCACAACCAAAAGGGATACTCGCACAGTGCGCGCCTGCTACGAAGTGAGATCCTCACTGCAAGTCCAAGGCGTGGGCGCTGGTGCCCGTTCGTACCTTGTGGGTCTGGTCTGCTCATCCGGAGTCATGCCTGGTAGTGAGCCGACAAGGTCGCCGGCCGCCTCTTCTCCGATACCTCGATGCCTCGGGCCCCCGGGTGTTTCCCTTTTGGCTCCGCTCGCAGCTCCGGCCCCACCCCTGTTTCCGCCGGCAGCTTGATGTTCCCTGTCGATCTCCTGCCACATATGCAACAGCTGGCGCACTCTGTCCGGCTCGCTTTCAGCCAGGTCCTGCGATTCGCTCTGGTCCTCGGCCAGGTTGTAGAGTTGCCACGCACTGCCCGCGTTTCCTCGCGGATTGCGAACCAGTTTCCAATCGCCCACGCGCAGCGCCGCGCGCGGGTTCATGCGCCAGAACAGAACGTCGTGGGGCCGGTCCGCTCGCCGGCCGTTCAGGTAGGGCAGCAAGTCCACTCCGTCGATGGACAGGCCATCCGGGACCGGAGCGCCGGCGGCGGCCGCAGCCGTGGCGAAAATATCCAAGGCGATGACCGGTCGCCGATAGACGCGGCCAGGCGGAACGTGACCTTTCCACTGGAGCAGGAATGGCACCCGAAGGCCTCCTTCGTAAACGTCGCCCTTGCCACCTCGAAGAGGGAGATTGCTCGAAGTCAACTCGCGCGTCGGGCCGCCGTTGTCGCTGAGGAAGAAGACCAGCGTATTCTCCTCCAAGCCTTCGTCACGCAGTTTTCGCAAGATCGCGCCCACACCGTCGTCCAGGCTGCTGAGCATGGCAGCGAAGATCCGGCGGTGGATATCCTTGATATGCCCGAACCGCTCAATGCAGGCATCCTGGGCCTGCATGGGGCTATGGACAGCATTGTAGGCGACATACAGGAAAAAGGGTTGGCGCCGGTGCCGGTCGATGAAATCCACGGCCTCGCGGGTGAAGGCATCGGTCAGGTACGCGTTTTCTACGACTGGCTGGCCGCCGCGCAGGATGGGGTTGTCCGCGTCGTAGGGCGGTTCGTCGTGTCCCATGTGGGTGGTGTAGATTCGATCGTCGCCGATCCAGCGCCCTGTACCGCCGCCGGGCAGCCTCCGCCGGCGAAGCCAGGTGGTTACGCCGCGGTACGGTGGCGGCACGTAGAAGTGGCCCTCGTGCAGGAAACCGAAGAACTCGTCGAAGCCGCGCCGCAACGGATGGTACGCAGCCGAAGCCCCCAGGTGCCATTTGCCGATCAGCGCGGTGGCGTAGCCGGCGTCGTGCAGGTGTTGGGCCAGCGTGCGCTCCGACGGCGGCAACCCCACGGCGGGATCTTCGTTAGCCGCTCCGATCGGGTTCCGTTCGTAGCCGAACCGGGTTTGGTATCGACCGGTCAACAGGCCCGCGCGCGACGGGCTGCAATAGGAGGCCGTGACGTAGCCCGCCGTGAAGCGGACGCCGTTGGCCGCGATCGAGTCGATGTTCGGCGTGGGGATCTCCTCATTGCCCTGGCAACCCGTTTCGCCGTAGCCCAGGTCGTCGGCCAACAGCAGCACCATGTTCGGCCGTCAAATCGTCCTCGTTTCGGGCATGAACGAAAGGCAGGCCGAGTACATCGGCCGTTGCCTGGCCGCTTGTCTGGGCGTGCCGTATACGCGCAACGACGCGCCTTCGGGCCGGCATAAGGGCCGCAGAGTGGCACAAGGCCGCGATTGAGCGGCGATCGCACCGCACCGTTGGATGAGGATGGCCCTGCCGCTGGCCATACACGTCTGGGACCGAAGGCCGGTGGGAGGCGCAGGCCTCCACCGCAAGTGAGCCGTTTTTCCGCACGCCGTCGCCCGGGGCGGCATGACGGGGGCAGCCAACTCCTCTGTTCGGCTGCGCCGGCCGGCATTATCGATCGACATCCGCCGCGGCGCGGCCGGAGCCGGCCCCGCGAC
>DQVB01000405.1 GCA_015661985.1 Planctomycetota bacterium
AGAGGCCCGGGAGGCTAGATTCGGCCCGATTTCCAGGGCGTTGACCAGCGGTGGGTGCGGACTTACAGTAGAATTTGTCGGCCCAAAGCGCGGGCTAGCCGGTCCGAGGTGGGCTGGGTTCGGCCCATTGGCACCATATCGATGGGCCGGGGCTCCCCTCGGTTCGAGGGGGAAGGCGGATGGTCGTCGGTGCGGTTCGGCGGATGTGAGCAGTGGTCTTGCTGGAGATTTGATGCTTGCCAAGCGAATCATTCCCTGCCTGGACGTGGATCGCGGCCGTGTGGTCAAGGGCACCAACTTTGTGAATCTGCGCGACGCCGGGGACCCGGTGCAGGTGGCTGAACGGTATGAGCGTGAGGGGGCGGATGAGTTGGTTTTCTTGGACATCACGGCCAGCCATGAGGGGCGTGAGATCATTTTGGACGTGGTGCGGAGGACGGCGGAGGTGGTCTTCATGCCGCTTACCGTAGGGGGCGGGATCCGCACGTTGGAGGACATCCGACGGCTGCTCAATGCCGGTTGCGACAAGGTTTCCATCAATTCGGCCGCCTGTCGGGATCCGGACTTTGTGCGTGAGGCGGCGCGGCGTTTTGGCAGCCAGTGCATTGTGGTCAACATCGACCCCAAGCGGGTGCGGAAGAACGGGCGGGAGATCTGGGAGGTGCACATCAACGGCGGCCGGATCGGCACGGGGCTGGAGGCGGTGCCTTGGGCTCGGGAAGTGGAGCGTTTGGGCGCCGGCGAGATCGTGTTGACTTCCATGGATGCCGACGGCACGCAGGATGGCTATGATTTAGAGATCACCGCGGCGGTGAGCGAAGCGGTGCGGATTCCTGTGGTGGCCAGCGGCGGTGCGGGGTGCCCGGATCACATGGCCGATGCGATCCTGTCGGGCGGGGCGGACGCGGCGCTGGCGGCCAGCATTTTCCACTTTGGCCAGTACACGATCCGGGAGACAAAGGAGGTGTTACGGCGACGGGGCATTCCCGTACGGCTATGAGGGAAAGTGGGGTTTGCCCGAGGAGCCGCACGCGCCGGGGAGCCGCGGCGGAGCTGGAAGATGGGCGTGCAGTGATTTCGGTGGATACGGGCCAACCAGCGGCCGGTTGAGTTGAACTAGGGAGACGACACCATGGCATCTTCGTCCCCGCCTACCGTTCCGGACCAAGAGCTGTCCCGGTTTGTGCGGAAGCGAGAGGAACTGGAAATCGACAAGTTGTTTCGCGCCCTGGTGAAATTGGAAGGGAGCGATCTCCATTTGAAAGTAGGCCTTCCGCCGCACATTCGCGTTCACGGCACGTTGCGGCCGCTGAACCGGCCTCCGGTCGACGACGACGAGATGGTGCGGCTGGTGTTTCCGCTGATGAACGAGCGGAGCCGGCGGATCTTTGACGAGGACGGCGGCTGTGACTTCGCCTATTCGTTGGAGGTGGAGGGCAAGACGTGGCGGTTCCGCGTGAACGTATTGCAGCAGATGGGCCACATGGGGCTGGTGGCCCGCCGGGTGAACAACTGGATCCCCAATTTCGAGCAGCTCAACCTGCCGCCGATCCTGGAGGAGCTGTGCAAGTTCAGCCAGGGCATGATTCTGTTGGCCGGGGTGACCGGTTCGGGCAAGAGCACGACGATCGCCTCCATGCTCGATTGGATCAACCGTCACTACCGCAAGCACATTCTCACGCTGGAGGATCCCATCGAATTCACCTTTACCGAGGACAAATGTCTGATCAACCAGCGGGAGATCGGGCTGGACGTGAAGGACTTCATGGTGGGGATGAAGCATGCGGTGCGGGAGGATCCCGACGTGATGCTGGTGGGTGAGATGCGCGACCGGGAGACCTTCGAGACGGCCATCCACGCCGCCGAGACGGGGCACCTGGTGTTCGGTACGATCCATGCATCCAGTGCGCCGAGCACGATCGGCCGGATCTTGGATCTCTTCCCCCAGAATATGCATGCGGCCATCCGCAGCGCGTTGGCCTTCAACATGCGGGCGATCATCGCCCAGAAGTTGCTCCCTTCAATCCGCGAAGAAGTGGGGCGCGTGCCGGCCGTGGAGATCATGGTTTTCAATCCCACGGTCACCAAACTGGTGCTGGAGGGGGATGACAACAAGCTGGTCGACGCCATCCGCATCGGCAAGCATGAGGGAATGCAGGACTTCACCATGAGCCTGAAGAGTCTGGTGGAGCGGAAGCTGATCGACCGCGCTACGGCGTTCGAAGTGGCGCCCAATGTGGAAGCGTTGAAGATGGCACTGAAGGGTATTGAGGTCAAAGAACCCGGGATACTTTGATGCGTCGCTATTTGCTTTTGCCGCTGTGGGTTGGGCTGTGGAGCGCGGGGGCTCCGAGGGCGCTGGCTCAGGGACTGGGGCCGGGATGGCATGGCTCCGGATTCTACCTGAGCATCCCCAAACTCATTTGCTTCTGGATCGTCTTCCTCTTGTGGGCGTACACGACCGATTGGGTGAGCCGCGACACGCGGCAGATGGCCCTTCCCTACAAGAGGTGGAACCCGGTGGTGTTCGGTCCCTTCCTGGGTGCGTTCCTGTTGTTGCTGGTCATCCCCTGGTTCCTGCTCGGTTTTCCCTTGACGGTGCTGGCCTGGGCTGTGCCCCTGGCCGTCTACGTGGTGCAGCGGAACAAGGTGGCCGAGCCGCACGAGCGGGTGATGACCAAGGATCACCTGCGCCACTGGTGTGGGCAGAAGGCCAGACTTTTCGGGGTCAAGGTGGAGACGGAGGAGAAAGACCCGCACGAGACGGGTCCGCCGGTGGTCGTGGCGGCCCGGGGCGGTCCCACGCCGCGGCATGAGACGGCCCGGCTGTTGTCCGCGCGTCAGGCTCCCGGGCTGACCGACGCCCGCGTGATCCT
>DQVB01000042.1 GCA_015661985.1 Planctomycetota bacterium
CGGGGACAATGGTCCGCTACGCCTTGATCCGAGGCGGCCGGGCGTGGGTGGCTGACAACCAGCTGACTCGGTTCGACATCCACGCCGCGCGCGGGCGGCTCCAGCCCCGCGGGGTGGAAAACGACCGCTCGGCCACCCTCCAGCCGCCGGCCGCGGTGGGCCAGGCCGTCTTTCATGTGCGCCGCAGGCTGGGCCTGCCCGGAGTCGCCGTTTCGGCCGTGGCCGCCCAGGGTGGCCTGCTCTGGGAGACCCGACTGGCGGTTCCCCTGGCCGCCGAGCCCATCGTGAACGGGGACGAACTGACGGTGGTCAACGCCTTGGGGGCGGTTTTCGAAATCGATGCCAGCCGATTGGCTGGTCAGGCCGTGCTGGACGAGCCGACCATTGCATTGCAAGCGGCGGAGGTGCGGCGGGCCATCCCCCGGGCCGTTCCGCTGGCCGGTGGGGCCGTGGCCATGCCCACCTTGGGCACCATGCCCAAGATCGCGGTGTTCGATCCCAGCCATTCGCGCGAGCGGTTCCTGTGGATCGTGCTGCCCGACCCGCTCAGCTGCCCGCCGGTGGAAGGGCTGGGCGGGCTGCTGGCCCCTTGTTCGTCGGGCCAGGTCTATCTGATGGATCCGCGCACCGGCCAGAAGTTGGCCGAGCCGTTCCAACCGTCGTTGCAACCGGGCGAGGCTGTGGCGTGGGGCGAGCCGGCACTGGTCGATGACCAGCAGTTCATCCTCCCGGACGGTAAGCACACGATCTACTTGGTCGGTCGCAAAAGCGGCTCGCCCCCACACCTGGCCGCCCTCGCGTCGGTCAACCTGACCGACCCGGTCGTCTCTCCAGCTGCAGTGGCCGGCAGTGTGGCCTATGTGATGGATGCGGCCGACGTGCTATTGGCCGTCCAGTTGCCCCAGCTGGAGGTCGTCCGCCAGTGGCCCTTGGGCGGGCGCTGCGTTTGGGGCCCGCGGGCTGTGGCCGGGCGCGTGTTGGTGGCCACCAGCGATCTCCAGCTCCATTGTCTGGACGAGCAGAAAAGGCTCCTCTGGCAGATCACCTTGCCCTACGGGCCGCTGGCCGGTGCGCCGTTGGCCTTGGACGGCGATTACATCCTCGCTTCGACCGACGGGGTGCTGTGGCGTGTGGAGGGCACGACGGGCAAGGAGAAGGGGAAAGTGGCCGTCGAGCAACCGTTGGGAACCGGCGCCGTGCGCCTGGGCGACCGACTCGTTGTCGGTGGCCACGACGGCACCCTGTACCAGGTGCCGATCCCCTGACCGGGCGGACCACGGGCGGGTGAGTTGGTTCGGGACGCCGCCGCAGGTGGGCTGTTCAAGATGGCTTGAGACAGTGATGAACTTCGTCCGATCGTCGAGTGCGGATCGCCCCATCTGGTCTGCCCAGCTGGCCAAGTATCTGCTTGGCGCGCTGGTACTGGCCGCGCTGGTGTTGCGCTTCTCCTCAGCGGCGGAACAAGACGCCGACCAGGTGCCGCTCTATCTGCAGGAGCCGTACGACCAGATCACGCTGGACGAACGCAACGACCACGCGGTGTTGAAAGTCTATCCCATCAAGCTGCCCCCCGGCGGGATCCCCGAACATCCGCGGCCCCACGAAGGGATCGTGATCCGTCTGTTGGACGACCCGGAAACCCCTTACGAAGTGAAGTGGCACGCCATCGAAGAGGTCAAACTCTTCGAGGAGCTGGTGCTGGACGAGGCGAATGCCAAGGTCAAGACGGGCAAGCTGGACGAGGCGTGGGACTATTTTCAGTTCCTGCTGGACGAGTACCCGAATGTCAAGGGCCTGGAAGAGAGCATCCAGCGGTATTTGTTCCAGGAGGCTGGGACGCTGGCCGAACAAAAACAGTACGCCGCGTCGCTGGCCGTATTGCGCGAGCTGTACCGGCGGAACCCGAAGTACCCGGACCTGGAGCGGGCCGCCGGGACCATGACCGACCGGTTGGTGGCTGGCTACGTGGAAGGGGGACAATACGCCAGTGCCCGGCGGCTGGTGCGCTCCCTGGCCGAGATGTTTCCCCAGCACGCCGTGATCCAGCAGTGGGAGGGTAAATGGAAAGAGCAGGCCGCGAAGCTCCTGGCCGAGGCCCAGAAAGCCGGCCAGGCGGGCCGGTGGCGGCAAGCAGACCAGCTGTTGCGCCGGCTGTGCCGGATCTGGCCCCAACTGCCCGGGGCGAGGCAGTACATGGAAGTGGTCCATCGCCGTTATCCGCGCGTGGTGGTGGGAGTGACCCAGGCGGCCGTTGCCCTCCAGCCGGCTCGCCTCCACGATTGGGCCGCCCGCCGCGCCGTCCGCCTGGTGCACCGCACACTGACCGAATTCCTCGGTCCCGGAACCGACGGGGGCAAGTACCGCTCGCCGTTGGGAGAGATCGAGATCCAAGAACTGGGGCTGCGCATCGCCTTTCGATTGGACCCGGACCGTCGCTGGTTCGCCGGTGATTCGGCATTGACCGGCTACGACCTGGCCCGGCGCCTGCTGGCTGTAGCCGATCCCCACGACCCGGCTTACCGAAGCTTGTGGGCCGAGCTGCTGGAAGAGGTCAGCGTCGAGGACGTCTACACGGTTTACGCCGACCTGAGACGTCCCCACGTGCGGCCCGAAGCCCTGCTGCAAACCATAGTGATTCCCTACACCGACCCTCAGCTGCTGGATATCCCCAACCTGTCCAACGGCCCGTATGTGATCGACTCCCGTGAGGACGAATCGGTCGTCTACGTGGCCAATCCGCAATACTTTGCAGCCGGCGACGGGCAGGCGAAGGAAGTCGTGGAACGCCGGTTCGCTACGGGGCTGGAAGCGCTTCGCGCGCTGGCCCGACACGACGTGGACGTCGTCGACCGGATCAATCCGTGGGAAAAGAAGAAGGCGGACACCATGCAAGGCGTGCGCGTGGCCCCCTACGCCGTGCCGCTGGTCCACGTGTTGATCCCCAACCGCCAGCGTCCTTTGACCGGCCGCCAGACCTTTCGGCGGGCTCTGGCGTTTGGAATTCATCGTCAAGCTATCCTGGAGCATCTGTTGGGTGAACCTTCCCGGCCGGGTTGCCAAGTGATCAGCGGTCCGTTTGCCGCCGGTATCTCGCCAGACGACCCGTTGGACTACGCTTATGACCATTCCATCGAGCCGCGACGGTATGACCCGCGCGTGGCCTTGGCGCTGGCCAACGTAGCCCTGCTGGCCTACCGCAATGCCGAGCAGGAAAAGGGCGTGAAGGTGGAGAAGATGCCCACCCTCGTGTTGGCCCACCCGGCCCACGAGATCGCGCGCGTGGCTTGCAAATCAATCCAGAAACATCTGGGGCTGCTGCAGATCCCGATCGAGTTGCGCCAGTTGCCGCCGGACGCAGGGCCGGTGATTCCGGAAGACGTGGACCTGATGTACACCGAACTGGCCATGTGGGAGCCAGCCGTCGATGCCCGGTCCCTACTGGATTTCGACGGCATGTCCCGGGGGGCTAGCCCGGCGATGAGCCTGGCGCTGCGCGAGTTGGAGCAGGCTACCGAATGGCCCGAAGTGGCCGCCAAGCTGCGCGAGATCCACCGCATCGCCTTCGACGACGTGGCCGTCATCCCCCTGTGGCAACTGACCGACCATTTCGCCTATCACCAAGGCGTCCAGGGGATCGCATCGCGTCCCGTGACGCTCTACCAGGACATCGAGCAGTGGAGATTGGAGTTCTATTACCCAGCCGAGCCATGAGGTGCCCAGCGGTCCATCGGCGCCACGCCCATTGTGACCCGGCAGAACGCGGCGCGGGGCGCCCCCGGGGCAGCTGCCGCTGGGCCTTGGTCCTCGCCCTGCTGGCTGCCCTGACAGCGCCTCCCGCCCGGTCGCAGGAGATGGTCTGGGAGTTGACCCCGTACCGCGTGCGGCTGATCGTGGCCGCTGCCCAGGCCCCCGGATTGGCCGCGGGTTTCCAAAGGCAATTCGCCCGCGATGTGGCCGAACGCCTCTCCGGCCTGTTGGGCGGCTACTGGGATCTGGCCACGGCCGAGCCCACCGACGCGCTGCGCTACCCCATGCTCGAAGACCTCGGCTCGCTCACCACGCAGCAGCTGATCGACGAAGACCGCGAGGCGCTGGAATACGACAAGGTCATGCTGGTGGCAGTCCAGCCGACCGTGGACGGCCACCAACTCACAGCCCGTGAACTGGACATCCGGACGCGCCTGTTCAGCTGGCCAGTGCGACTGGCGGTCCGCAACGAGGCCAAATTGTGCGACGCGGCTGTGACCGCTGTGTGGCGGGCCTTCGCTCCGCTGGCCGAAGTGCTCCCCATGGAAGAAGACGGGGTGGTCAGGCTGCGGCTTCGGGCCGCTGGATTGGCTCCCCACGACCCCGCCTTGGCGCCGCTCGCCGAAGGTGATCTCTTCCGGCCCATCGTTCGCCGCAATGACCGGGACGGCCGGCTCCGAGGGGTGTTCATCATCCCCTGGACGTTCTTGACGGTTCAGCAGGTGTCCGGGCCGATCGCGGCATGCGAATTGCATACGGGACTGCGCAGCCCGTTGAGCGGGCGGCGGCGGGGGCGGACGCAGAACCTGGCTTTGAAGGTCATCCCGCCCGACAGGGGCACACTGCTGGTTGTCCGGTCTCGCACCGCCCCTTACGAGCCACTGGCCGGCTACGACGTCTACGCCCAGTCGCTGGATCGGCAGTCATCCCATTGGCTGGGTCGCACCGACAGCCAAGGCCGAGTGATCATTCCGCCGGGCCCGGAACCTCTGCGGCGAGTGGTGATCAAACACGGCGGCGAAATCCTGGCGCTTCTGCCCCTGGTGCCCGGCTTGGGCTGGGAACCCATGCTGGGCACGGACACCTACCGGGGACAGTGGCCGTCGGAAGTGCCCCCCAGCTACCTGGCCGGGTTGCTGGAACCGCGCGACAAGCTGGACGAATCGCTGCGCCGAGCCGTCCAGCAGTACCTGGCCGGCTCGGCCGGGCACAGCAAAGCAACGGGCCCAAGCCAGCGGGGGGCGAGCCGACCGGCGAAACAGAAGGAACCGACCCTGCCGTTCGGCCCCTACCAGGGCCGCCCCCTGTCCGCCGTGCCCCGTCCTTACCTGAAAGGCCTTTTGGATGAGCAACCGCGCCTGGATACCCAAACCCGCAGCGCGCTGGAATACGCCATGCGCCGCCCTCCCCGCCGAAACCCCCTCAGCCCGCCACCTCCGGTTGTCCTCGAAGCGCGCGTGCCCGACGATGACCCGCGGCTGAAGGCCGAAGGGTTCCTCAACGGCCTGCAGGCCGAATTGATCGACTTGGTCGTACGCCGCGAAATCCTCCTCGCCCGTGCCCAAGCGCGCCTGGCCGAAAAGAAGTACGAAGAGGCCGAGCAGCTGATCCAGCAGATACGCACAATGAAAACCCGTGAAGAGCTGCGCCGCCGGCTGCTGCAGGAACACAAGAAAATCGCCACCAACGACCCGGTTCTGCAGCAGAAGATCGACCGCATGTTCCGCCAGACCGAAAAGGTGCTTCTACACTATCTGGACCCCAAACCGGTCGACGCTCTCGCGCGCCAATTGGTCGAACGCCAAAGTGGCCGGAGCAGCGGCTCCTGACGCCGGAGAGGGACTCGGTGTCCCATGTCCCCGCGGACGACGACCGGACGGGAAACCTTCGCTCGCTGCGGTGGTTTGGTCGATGGACCAGCTCACAACGGAGTGGCCCACAACCGCATGACGCAGACCGCACTACGGCGGGTCATCGGCTGCCTCGAGGGGCCCTGCGCCTCTCCGTCCACCACGTGTCCTCATGGACCGCACACGCTGGCAGACACTTCCGAAGCACGGAAACACCTGCGCGCGTAACCCGCATTGTTCATGACCTCATAGGCCGGAACGAGCAAACACAGCCTCTGCCGGAACTTCGGTCGCTCGGCCAACGAGCAAACGGAAGCACAGCGTATGCCACGTCGAATCGCCTTTGCGCTGTTCGGGCAACACCTTGCGCGACCTCGTCCCGGCCGGCGTGAATAATCCGGGGTAATCGACGTACGTAGCGCCTCGAGCTTCCGCAGGTTTTTCAGCTCGACCAAGCGGGAAAGCCCGGTGTCAGTGATACTCGTGTCGTTCAACCCCAGACAATGCAGCTGCGGAAAACGCATTGGCTTCTCCAGGGCCGCGTCCATAACGTGCGCGCTGGCCAAGCTCAGATCCTCATATTCCCCGCATCACTACCCCTGGATACTCACACCCTCAACAGCGTCCGTACCGTCTTGCACCCGTCTTGGTGGCAACCGAGAATGGACTGGGCGATCTGGGGCGGGTGCGATTGGATCAGCTGTTCAACTGAGGAGGAGCCGAACCGTGCGCCGTTTACGCTCACTTGTGCTGGCAGGTCTTGTCAGCATGGAGTTGGTTTCGTTCCTTTCGGCCGGTGAGGCGGAAAGGACGACCGCGCCGCTCAACTTTCTGTTCATCCTGGTCGATGACCTGGGCTGGTCCGATCTGGGCTGCTACGGGAGCGACCTGCATCGGACGCCGCACATCGATGGGCTAGCCGGCCAGGGTGTTCGGTTCACGGAAGCCTATGCGGCCGCCCCCGTCTGCACACCCACGCGGGCCGCACTGATGACCGGCAAGTACCCGGCGCGGCTCCACATGACCATCTGGTACGAAGCAGCCCGCCGCCCACCGACTCGCCGGAAACTGATTCCGCCGGTGACTGTGGCCGATCTGCCACACGAGGAGGTCACGGTGGCCGAAGTGTTGCACGAGGCGGGCTACTACACGGCCCACGTGGGCAAATGGCACCTGGGCGATGCAGCCCATTACCCGGAGACACAGGGCTTCGACGTCAATATCGGCGGCACCTTCTGGGGCGCGCCCCAGACGTTTTTCTATCCCTACCGTGGGACGCGGTATTTTGGCGGAGAATATCGCTACGTGCCCCACTTGGAATTCGGCCAGCCGGGCGAGTATCTGACCGACCGGCTCACCAGCGAAGCGATCCGAGTGATGCGGCACGCCCGCCAGCAGCCCTTTTTCCTCTACCTGGCTTACCATACGGTCCACACACCTATCGAAGCCAAAGAGGAAGTGACGGACCACTATGCGCGGCGAATTCGACCGGGCATGCGCCACCGGAACGCCACCTATGCGGCCATGGTCCATAGCTTGGATGAGAACGTGGGCCGCCTGCTGGAAGAACTGGACCGGTTGGACATCGCCCGACGCACCGTGGTGTTTCTCACCTCGGACAACGGGGGATACATCAACCAGTTCCAGGGCCGGACGGTCACTGATAACCATCCGCTCCGGTCCGGCAAAGGTTCGCTCTACGAAGGCGGTATCCGCGTGCCGCTGATTGTGCGATGGCCCGGGGTCACGCCCGCCGGAGCCCTCTGCCCCCGGCCCGTCGTCACCACGGACTTCTATCCCACCATCCTGGAAATGGCTGGGCTCGAAGGCGACCCTGATCACAATTGCCTCACGGACGGTCTGAGCCTCGTGCCATTGCTGAAAGACCCAAAAGCTTCGCTGCCGCGCCGAACCCTCTTTTGGCACTACCCGCACTATTACGCCACGACCACCCCGGTCAGCGCCCTGCGTCAAGACAACTGGAAACTGCTGGAATTCCACGAAGACATGCACGTGGAGCTCTACGATCTGGCCGCCGACCCGGGCGAAAGGAACGACCTGGCCCACCGGGCGCCGGAACGGGTTCGCGCACTGCGCCACCAGCTCCACCGGTGGCGCCAAGGGATCGGCGCCCAGATGCCCCAGCCGAACAGTGGCAAGTAGGTTACTCAGTGGGCGAAACTTTGCGCTGTTGAGTCAAGTTTTGTACAGGTTGTTGTACACTGCCTCACATGCGGCAGTTGGTCTGACGCGCAGCCTCGCTAGAGTCTTTGTGCGCGATGATGCGCCCGTGGTGCGCACATGATTGTAGGACGGATTCGCCATCCGTCCTGCCTGGTTGGGGCTTTGTCGCGTTGAGACGTCAGGCTGACGAGAGTTCGGCGGACCTCACCCGGTCCAGCGCGGCTGAGCCCGCCTCTTGCCTGGCCTCGGGGACAAAAGCCACCAGCCCCTCCTTTTTCCGCGCCGGGCATTGGTTCCTTGGAATCCGAAGCCGGAAATCGCGTAAAAGAGGTGGGTTGCGAAGGGCAGGCAATTAGGGCAATTCGCGGGCTTATGGGCTCGATCTCCAGGCGCCTTTTGGGAGCCGTGTGGGAATAACGTGACCGTTTCGGCTGTTGTGGGGCGGGCGTCTCGCCGACAATTCCCAGCAGTCGAGAACGGCTGCACACCAATGGTCCGGTCAACTTGTTTCGTCCTTGGGTACACGCCCTGGACACACCCATGGCCAAAGCCATTCCCCAAAATGACGTAGGGCCAGACTTCCGGCCGAGCCGCAACGGGCGCCCGCAGGTCTGCTGGCGTGTGTTGGGAAGTGCCCTGAGGGCGCGAATGCGCGAGTTCCCCTGCACGCTGTCCCTTGGTCGCGTGCGGCCCGGATTCGAGGTACGATCTGTCCTCGCAAGATGATCAGGCTCCGACTGGACTGGCCAGGGCACAGCGGTTTGGGCTAAATTGTCGAACCTACGCTACCGATCAGCTGGGTAGGGCCAGGTCGGGTGCCCCGGAAGGGGCAGCCCCGGCGCGGTGACCCGGCCGAGGTGGCACGGTGCACATGGACGACTGGACGGAGCACGGAGAGCACAGCCAATGGGCCAGTTGACGGCCGTCATCGTGTGCAAGAACGAGCAGGACAACATCGTCGGGTGTCTCGAAAGCTTGCGCGACGTGGCCGACGAGATCCTGGTGGCCGACTCCGGTTCGACGGACGACACGTTGGCCATCGTCAGCCGTTTGGGCGGCTGCCGGCTTATCCGCGGCGAGTGGACTGGATACGCGCCTTTCCGGAACTGGGCGGTGTCTCACGTCAGGCATCCGTGGGTGCTGATCGTTGACGCCGACGAACGGGTGACGCCCGAGCTGGCGGCGGAAATCCGCAAGGTGCTGGCCAGGCCACAGAAGGGCGTGGACGGCTACAAGGTGGGGTTCATCACCTATTTCATGGGGCACCGACTCCGATTCAGCAATTGGAACCGGCCAAGCATCCGCTTGGTGCGCCGTGAGCGGTGCCGATTCGAGCCCAAGCAGGTTCACGAGAGGATCGTTTTGGAACCTTCCCGGGTGCGTCGTCTGCGTCACAAGCTGTTGCATTACAGCATCTCGGATTGTGACGACTTTCTGAACAAGTACGCGATATACACGCGGCTGGCTGCAGGCGAGATGTGGTACCGGGGCAGGCGGGCAGGTTTTGCCAGTTTGCTCATCAGGCCTTTGTTGCGATTCGTCTCCCTGTATGTAATCCGGGGCGGATTCCTTGACGGCATACCTGGCCTCCAGGTGTGTATGCTCATGGCCTTCTTCAACACGTTCGTCAAGCAGGCCAGGCTTTGGGAGTTTCAATGGGCCAGGCAGCCCGAGGGACCGAACCACTTGGATGACCGCTCCGTTTTGCCCTACCGCGTGGATGCACCGGACCGAAGGCAGCCCCATTACTACGGCGATCTTGGAGCCAGACCGACAGCGCAAAGCATGCCTTCAGGGGACTGCGGAAAGACTGGCCGACTGCCACGACAGGCATAACCGCATTGCGCTTGCGGGGCCAGCCGACTTTGCCAATGTGACCGCCGTAGTTACCTGTGACACGGAACAGCACATGTCCACCGTCGATACCGCGATCATTGTCACCACATACGAGCGTCCAGCGAGTCTGGAGAAGGTATTGCTTTCCATTGCCCAGCAGCGCGGAGTGCGGAGTCGTTTTGAACTCGTGGTGGCCGACGATGGCTCTCGGGACGAGACGGCGGATCTGGTTCGGCGGTTTGCAGCGGATGTGGATTTCCCGGTGCGGTTCGTCACGCATGAGCATCAAGGATTCCACGCAGGCCGATGTCGGAATGAGGGGGTCCGAGCAACGACGGCATCCTACCTGCTGTTCCTGGACGGCGACTGCTTAATCCCGCCGTATCACCTGGCGGAACACCACAGCCGCCGGCGTCCTGGCGTGGCTTTGGCAAGCCACTGTTGCTATCTGAGCCGAGAGGCCTCGGCCGCGGTAACGGGCCATGTGATCCGGTCGGGTGGGTTTGCCGCGATGGCGTCGGCCAGCGAGCTGCGCCGGCTTGCCAAGATGCACCGGCGCGCGTGGTACTACAACCTGGTACGCCACCCGACCAAGCCGAAAATGTTCAGCGGTGATATGAGCCTCTGGCGGAACGACTTTCTGCGCGTGAACGGCTTTGACGAGAACTTTCGCGGTTGGGGAGGCGAGGACGACGATTTCCGGCTGCGGCTGAGGCAGGCCGGCGTGCGAATCCAGTCGATCTTGCGACGGACACGCAGCTACCATCTGTGGCATCCGCCGGTACCCAGCAAGGCTCCACGAATCCGTGACGGCCCCAACGTGCCCTATCTTCTTCGGCCGGGGCGCCTGACCAGGTGCGTCAACGGCCTGGAAAAGAGAAGGGTTGACCAGATCCAGGTGCGAGTCATCGGGGCTGCTGCGAGGCCCGAAGTGCTGGTGGATCTGCTCCCCCAGGCATGGCTCCAGCCACGGCGAGCGGATGCTGCGGCCGAGGTGGAGATTCTTGTCCATCCAGGAAAGGGCCGCTTTTCCGGTCAAGCGGAGTTGAACCTTTTGATCATCCTGGATGAGAGCCGCATCACCCGAAAGCTGGTTCGCCGCGCCGATGTGGTCCTGCGGTGGGATGCCATGTCTGCCGAGGAGCCACGACAACAGCTGCAGGAGCTGCGCCAGGCGATCGTCTCATGCGTCATGGGCCGCAGAATCGTGCCGGCGGCGAAGACGGATCCTGCGCTCCGCCGGGCCGTGGGCGTGTAGCCCGGCCCCAACCGATGCCCAGCGAACCCCCTGCCGCGCCCGCATGTGAACCGGATACGTTCCATCTACGCGGCCTCTGTGGTTGCGACCGATACGCCCAGTTCTTTCAGCAGCGGCACGACGGCACGCCAAACGACGCGGACGTTCTCCTGGCGAACGACGATAAGGTGCTCGCGCCACCGGGCCGACCGCTGCCGCATTCCTTCGATCGCCTCCTCCAGTTCGTGCTGGCGGTAGATATCGACTGACAGTGGGCCCAGCCCGATATCCGCACAGAAGGCCGCGTTCTTGGGTTGATAGGACAAGGAAACGAAGGGCACACCCATTTGGCAGGCAAAGATCAGCGAATGCAAACGCATGCCCACCAGGTAACGAGAGCGTCCGAGCAGTTCCGGGCGGAACTCGCCAGGTACGTCCGGGAAGAACCGCCGCAAGAGGCCGACGTCGTTCTCCAGGGTCGATGCGCAGCCTAAAGGGAGTGGGATTACCTGCTGGAAGTGGCGTCGCACCGCTCCCACAGCGCGAGCCGGCGACCACTTGGCTAGGGGATACACCGCCTCGAATCTCGGCACGCGACGGCTTAGTCGCCGCATGAACTTGTCCCACTTCCCCCAATACTCGCCGCGCCAAAAATGCCACGGCCGGAGGCTCAGCGCGCAAACGTCTTCCTCCCGCCACGGCACGACGTGGAAGGGATAGAGAAACGTCAGATCCGGCGCCACCAACACCTTCGGGTGGTCCCCCAAACGTTGGGCACTGGCCCGGTCTCGCACCAGGATGAATTCCGCGCGCTGGACGAGCCCGTCCAGCACGGCCTGATTGTCCGCATGCCTGGCTTCGATGCCCAGCCCCAAGCCCACCAGCGGCACCTTCAGCGACTCGAAGATGGCCGCATACCGATTGCACCCCCGAAGGATGAGCCCACCGCCTCCAAGGACGACCAGGTCACACCGGTTCAGCTCGGGCAGCTGCGCCAGCGCGCCCTCAAATCCAGTAACCACCAGCAGCCGATGGGCCGCAAATAGCCGCCGCAAACAGTAGAGTATTCTCTCGTCCCCGGCGTTTTGGTGTCCGTACCAGCCGATGATCCCAATGCGCATCTTCGGAAACCCTCCAGCCGCCCGCCGCGCCGGGCTTCCAGGTCAAACGGATCTGCTCGCCGCTCCGCGCGGCTCACCTTGCTTTCCGCCCGGCGACTGCGGAGCAACCCGGCGGAGAAGCGCTTCACGGTAAGCCCACAGCGGATCGCCGCTTTGGTTCCGCTCTTCGCCTTCCAAGAACGAATACATGTCGAGGCAGGTACACCAGCGCTGCGGGCACGCCGACAGGTGAGGGAAAAGAACTGGCAGCTCAGCACCGAAGAAGCTCCCGTTCCGCTTGGGATGACATCCCACGTGGATCATCCCACGGGGGTCCATTTGGTAGCCCAGCATCGGGAACCGGCATTTCCGCCCCCGTGGAGATTCGATCTGCATGCGGTAGCGGAAGTCAAGGTCGGGAAGATGGCGGCACATCAATTCGATCTGCAGGGGAGAGTACGCCCCCTGTGAATTCCACAAGGGGTTAGGATGCAGGGGGATGCCTTTCTCTGCCAGTTGTTCTCGCCGGCGCTCGAATTGCCCGATGGCGTCCCCCGCCATGACATAATTCACCATGGCGATCCGGAACCCGCGGTCCAGTAGCTCGTCCAGTTTGCGGAAAAACCGCTCCTCCGAGACCTGGCTGGGATGAAACGTGCACATCAGCGCGATCTTCCGCAAATCCACCTTCGAATACAGCGCCGGCTTGAAGCTGGCATTGGTGCCGATCCGGACCACATCCAGCGTCTCCATTGATGTCAGGGCCTGCAGGAACACCGGCATGGCCCTGCTGTCCAAGAGCGGCTCGCCGCCGGTGAGCGTTAGCACCAGGCGCCTCTGACGAAAATGCCGCGCAAACCCTTCGATCCACTCCTGGACAGGATGATTGTCAAAGGCGTGCGGACGCCGGCCTACCGGCAACGCGGCGCGACGATCGTGGTCTTGCTCGCAATAGGGGCAGCGATAATTGCACCAATAGCTGACCAGCCACCGCAGCGAGATCCTGGGGATGCCCCCAGCCGGCCGCCATGCCTGGAGCACAGGATCGACCGGCCCCGGCCGCTGCGCCGCGCAAGCGGAAGGGGCGGCGTCCGCGGCGCCATTGCTGGGACTTAACAGGCGACGAGCCCAACGAGCGACCAAATGCATCCGAGGCTCCCAGTATTGAGCCAACGTTACTCAGTCAGCGCCACTGTCGTAGCTCGGCTCCCTGAGCCCTGAGCCGAGCGCAACCGGCTTGTTACGGTAGCAACGCGCGGCCCGAGAGAGCCGGGCTTCCGTTGGGCGCGCCCCGTTGTGTCGAAGTGCTGCCATTGAAACACCGGAGCGCAGGGAAACGGCGAAAAAATGGTCCCGTCCAGTCAGGCCGAACCAGCCGCGCACGTGGACGCCCGACCGGTTTGGTCTCCAGGAGATGGACCGGCTTCCTTCCGGCCGGATTTCTAGCGGACCCAGGCCTGAGGAACAACATCAATTCTCGTCGACGCCCCCCAGTTGGGTGAAGGAATGGGCGAACAGCGACCCCCTGGCAATACCAATGTCGTCGGCATCAGGTGCACCATGCGCGGGGGTCGGGCGAGAGGCGACCACGACGCGCCCTGCCCCTAAGGAGGTGTCAGAAACTAGAGTTGACAGATCGAGGCTTCTTCGCTAACTGGACAGCGCCACTTAGGAACGCA